>JABZLU010000283.1:0-953 GCA_015256605.1 Solobacterium sp. | reverse complement strand
AAACTTCCTCTTGCTAATAAGTAAATGTTGAATTTATACTATAAGCCAAATAAGGAGAACATGATGAATACTCGTTTAGAAATGGAACAGATATTAAATTATCTGACAAAACTAGCACATGCACTACTATCGAACGGTTCAACCCTTGAACATGTAGAGTATGCCATCGAAAAGAATGCACATGCATATCAGTTAACTGAACTTAGCACTGTTATGACACATCAGTATGTAAGTATTTGTTTCCGTGGTACTGATGGAAATACATATATGAAGCAGTTAGATATTTCTACAATATCTATCAACTTGGAAAAGTTACGTATTTTAAACAATATTATGCATCAAGTTAGTAATCACCCTATCCCTGCTGAACAACTGCAGAATATACTAGCCCGAGCTCAAAGCGTAAAGAAGTATAGTGTTGCAACAACTCTATTATGCCAAGTACTTGCCATAACTTGTGTTTGTTTTATTCTAGGTGGTAAACCAACTGATATGATAGCGACTGCACTTGTTTCATTTTGTCTATACTGGATAAACCTTGGCCTTTCTAAACTACGTACCGATAAGATTATTAACAATATTATTAGTATGTTCTTAGGCACAATTCTATCCTTTCTATTAGTTAGAGTAGGATTGATTGCAGATACACAGTGGACTTTGATTTCTATCAGCTTACTCATGATTCCAGGTATCCCTTTAGTCAATGCATTTCGTAATTTAATCTGTGGCCATGAGTTCAATGGTATCCTACAATTACTAAATGTATTCTTAGAAAGTGCCTCTCTAGCAGCTGGCATGTACTTTGCTGTAATTCTAATGGGAGGTTCAGGCGCATGGTAAACAACATATTGATTCTACTATTTTCCTTTATTGCTTCACTAGCTTTTAGTGTTACCTTTGGGATTCATGGCAAAGATAAATTACTATATGCAGGTCTTGGTGGATTCTTAGTG
>JABZLU010000282.1:0-1351 GCA_015256605.1 Solobacterium sp. | reverse complement strand
TATCTATGGCGTCAACTTCGAACAGGCAATGCCATTCTTAATCACATCATTGGAGAAATATAAAAACTGTGTTAAACCTACGGCCGAATAACCAAAGGTTTAACACAGTTTTTTTGCGCCATTCCTTTTCAAAGTAAAACATTTTTTATAACTATTCAATCCAATAAAAATCTAAATCATGAATAATCTCTAAACTTTTATGATTCTTTAGTGCTTCAAAGATACGTGAAGCAGACGGTTTTCCATGACCACAAATGACAGCGTACGTATTTTTATGACAGTCAATTGCCACAACAATACAGAGTTGGTTCTTTGATAGCCCTCTCTTCTTCTTATAACTATCGTCATGAAGTAGAGAACTATCATAGAGATATGTCTCATCTATCCATACACGATCTTTCAAATATAGATGTTCTTGGTATCCATCGACAGTAGAAAATACCTTTTCTCTCCATAACATAGCAGTAGGGTGCGATATATTACATATTTCTTCTGTCATTTCGAGTGGTACGTTGAATGTCATTAAAGTAAGATAGATTACCCATGTATTGAAGTCTTTCTTTGATGAAGAGAAGATACTATTACTTATCAAAGTATATCTACAACCACACTCATTACACTGATATCTATGTAACCCTTGTGGAGTGTAGCTGCTCGGTTTATGGTCTGTGCTACCACACCTAGGACACGATGGGATACGATTATACTTAATAGCTAGTTCTACAAAGTTAGATACACCGTATCTTTCCTTATTGTTTCGTGCAGAAATCACCTCTTGAAGTAGTTCAAAGTCCTTGTTATCCATATTGAAAACAAGGTCAGTTAAAAATTTAGTTTTTGGCATACGACATCTCCGTACACTTAAGTAACCATCCAACCGGAGATGTCGCCAAACATTAAGTTGAATGGTTACTTAAGTATTTTAATATTTGGCTATGTCATTATACTACATTCTTATTTAGGCCATTTTTGTTTACTGTTAGAATGTGATTATTTCTTTTTCTTTGGTTTGGGTGCAGGTAATTCATCATACATTGAATTGAATAAGCCAGTTAAAAAATCTTTGTTGTCAACATCATCTACCAATAGCATTTCCTTTGCTCCATCATATGGTAACTCATACTTTGCATTTGGCATATATGCTATTGCAGATTTAACAGGCTTCACTAAAAACCTATCATCATAAATTCCACCAACAATTTTTCCGCGATAATAAACAATATAGATGTACTCATAAATCACAGAAATTCTGCCATTCATGCGTAACGAATATGTGGTGGAGGTGCGGAGAATCGAACTCCGGTCCAAAGCAAATCCTAGGCAGGTGTCTCCAAGCTCAGTTACTAATTAC
>JABZLU010000281.1:0-1395 GCA_015256605.1 Solobacterium sp. | reverse complement strand
GAATTAGGTACAATAGCGGTAAGTTATAACGTGGAAGTAAATTGTGATTTACAAATAATTAAGATTGATGGAATACCACTTGATGAAGAAAAGTGTTATCGTGTTATTACAAGTGACTTTTTACAAAGAGGATCTGGATATGAGATGCTAGGTGAGTCACTAAAAGAAACGAACTTTGCGAAAGAGTATTTTAGAGATCTTTTAGAAATGAAATTAAATGATCTTCAGTTTATAGAATCTGCGCAAGTAATTCGCTTTCATCGAGGTAAACTATGAGGAATTTCTTTTCAAGAAGTAATTTATTACTGATATTAGCATCGATTATTTGGGGTTGTGCATTTGTGGCACAGAATGTAGGAATGAACTATATCGGTCCTTGGACATTTTCGACAATCCGTTTTTTGATTGCTGGTTTTTCACTGCTTGCAATCATTCCAATTCTAGACAAGAAGCGCACGCATGTCATTCATCCTAAGACGAAGGAAGAAAAAAAGAAGCTACTATTAGGTTCTGTGTTATGTGGTCTTGCCTTGTCCATTGGTAGTATTGTGCAACAGATTGCAATGTTGACGGTGCCAGTTGCGAAAGCTGGTTTTCTAACAACGCTATATGTATTGTTTGTGCCAATCATCACACTTTTATTTGGCAAAAAGATACCTTTAAAAGTTTGGGTTGGCATCGCAATGGCTTTATTTGGATTGTACCTTTTAAGCATGGCAGGTAATCTTGCGATAGGAATCGGTGAAATATTCTTGATTCTAGCTGCGTTCTTGTTTGCGATACATATTATCATCATTGGTCATTTTAGTACGCGTGTTGACCCGGTCCGCTTGTCTTGTGGACAACTATTAATTGGTGGATTTGCAACAGTGATTCCAATGATTGTGATTGAAAAACCTACAATAGGCGCAATCGTAGCAGCCTATATTCCATTATTATATACGGGTATCTTCTCTTCTTGTGTTGCGTATACACTACAGATTTTTGCCCAGAAGGAAGCTAACCCAACGATTGCGGGAATGTTATTATCCTTGGAGTCTGTATTTGCGGCTTTAGCAGGGTATCTAATATTAAATCAAGTATTAAATACTAGAGAATTAATTGGTTGTGTACTCATCTTTATTGCGATTGTGATTGCACAACTTCCTGATCGTTCTGACATGGTAAATGTCACAAAAGAAACATAATTTCTAGACATAAAAAAGGCGATGTTACGCCTTTTTTTATGATTTAGTTCTTTGCGTCTACGATGAGGTTTGTAATCTTCTTGGCAAACTCAACTGGATTTTTGATTGGTAATCCTTCAATCAATAAAGCTTGATCATAGAGTACATCTGTATACTCTTTGAGTTTATCAGGGGAAGATGTGGATACTTCGCGTAGTTTATTGAAGAT
>JABZLU010000280.1:0-1479 GCA_015256605.1 Solobacterium sp. | reverse complement strand
TTTTAGAAAAGAACTTACAGGACCGTAACGTTCAGTTCTTATTTGATACAACAGCGAACGAAATCATCATGAAGGATGGTAAGGCAGTTGGTATTAAGGGTACAGGTAAGGATGGTCATAAGGTGACAATCAATGCGAAGTCAGTTGTTATCGCAACTGGTGGATTCGGTGCGAACGCTGAAATGGTCGAAAAGTACAAGCCAGAATTAAAGGGCTTTGCGACAACAAATGCAGAAGGTGCACAGGGTCAAGGTATTGATATGGCTACAGCAGTAGGTGCTGCTACAGTGGATATGGATCAGATTCAGATTCACCCAACAGTACATATTGAAGAAGATGGTAATGCACACTTAATCACAGAAGGTCTTCGTGGAGATGGTGCTATCTTAGTTAACGCTGAAGGTAAGAGATTCTACGATGAAGTTTCTACACGTGATAAGGTATCTGCCGCAATCATCGAACAAACAGATAAGAGCGCATGGTTAATTGTTGACCAGACAATGGTTGATAAGTCCGCAGTTATCGCAGGTTATATCAAGTCTGGTTACACAGTAACAGGTGCTACATATGAAGAACTCGCAAAGGCTATGGGTGTTGATGAAGCTACATTTACAAGCACAATGAATACTTGGAACCAAGCAGTAGAAGCGAAGAGCGATGCAGAGTTTGGTCGTACAAGTTTCGCAAATCCATTGACGACAGCTCCATACTATGCAATTAAGATTACACCAGCCGTTCACCATACAATGGGTGGTATCGTAATCAATCCTAAGGCAGAAGTATTAAACGAAAAGGGAGAAGCTATCTCTGGATTATACGCTGCTGGTGAAGTAACTGGTGGTGTTCACGGTGCTAACCGTTTAGGTGGTAATGCAGTAGCTGACTTTGTAGTATTCGGTAGAATTTCTGGACAAAGCGCAGCAGACAACGCTAAATAATCACATTTACATAAGGGATACCGATGAGGTATCCTTTTAATATACATTGGAGAACATATGAAACTAAAAGACGTATTACGTGAATATGACAAACAATCATTATATTTTTATGCTAGAGATCTAGGAATTCAAGCTGCAAAAGAAATCGCAATTGAAGAGCTGTATGAAAAAATGGTAGAAATGATTCTATCAAAACACCATATTGAAAATCGACTTTCGATATTAGATGACGAAACGTATCGAGTATTCATGCAGATACTTTCTGATGAAGAAATTGAAGAAAAAGATAATCTGCGTTTAGAACGCTTATTGGATTATGATTTGATTGCATTTGAAGCAGATGAACTTTATGTTGTAGAGGAAGTAAAAGATATCTTTTTGCGTTGTCATAATGATTCATTCTTCCAACAACAACGTTTACAGAAGGTGTGGTTATTACAGTGTCAACAGGTGTTAACGCACTATTGGGGCGAGTGTTCCATTGAACAGTTTTGGAAGGTGCTCTTGTTAAAAGATTGCTTTATGGAAGATGTTGATATCC
>JABZLU010000027.1:0-8942 GCA_015256605.1 Solobacterium sp. | reverse complement strand
ATAATTTATCTTTGCCTTTATATTTTACAAGAACATATATGTATAAGAAGTACCCTAAAGGAAACACACCGAAGATGGTACCCATTTCACTTGGGTTTGCAAAACCACCAAATGGGGTTAATACTGTTGGTACATAATCCAATATTTTATGTAGCGCCATTCCACCATAATCTACTCTTCCACCAGGATACACAGTATTCAATATTGCAGTTAAATATTCAGCACTAATCATTAAATGTCTGACAATCAAGATGACCATCAATAAAATATCAGCGACAAATACAATCCAATCAATCGCCTTAAATCTTTCCCATATATGATTTTCATACAATATCCAAGCCATATATGAAACAATAATCCAACCTGTCGGAACCAACCATGCAGCATATAAAGTACTAACATATTCAGCGCCCATAATTGCTAATATGGTTCCAAAAACTATACGCATCAAAGTTTTCTCTTCCCTAACAAAATAGTAGAACAACGCAATAATTGCGGCCATCAAATATAAGATTCTACACACAGACCACCACATGCTAAAGGATGACATCGCAATCAAACATGCGCCAAAAAAAGAAACAAGTCGATTACCATGAGTCGTAACCATACAAAATTCAAAAATAAATAAGAAACCAAAAATCAGATTATATGACCATTCCCATGACGAGCCATAACTAGCACCTAATAAGTAATGGCCCCACAATTGTGGTGATTTAATAATTGAAAAATCAAGTTGTAAACCTGTAGCTGATACATTAGAAACAGTTGTAGCTCTCAAAATGTCATTTAGTGGTCCGTATTTTGTTAACTCAGCTGAGATATATCTTGGTACACTAACCATCCACTCATCACTACGAATAGGTCGTGCGATACCAAAAATAGGTTTAATATATTGTGAACCTACACCAGGTTGAATATAGTTATCCCATTGTCCAACTGAAGACCATGTAAAACAATTTGCCACAAAGAAAATAAATAAAGCAAAGCACAAAATTACCCTATATTTATATATCCAATCATATATCTTATGTGTATCAACAAAACAATGTAGGGATAGAAAACCAAATACTAAAACTATTATCTCCGTTCGTTTTATAAATACACCTGGCCTAACAGAAAAATTTCTAAATAGATAAACTTCTAAAGAAATAAAAGCCAGCGCAAGAACCCCAAATAAAACCCAGTTTTTTTGCTTGTATGTTTCCATTTTCCCTCCATATATCATCTTTTCGCTATCACAATTAATTAATAAACTCTTAATGTATCTAACACAAGGCATTTACTATTAGCCATACTATTTTACACTTTTTTGCTATTTATAGATAGCCCAAGAAAAGCTAATAAAATTGGGAGATTTATAATCTTGCCCTAGCCACTAGTACACCCTTCTTTATTTCAGACTTTCTCTTATAATGAGTACACTTAAATTTGATTAAATCTTAAGCGCAATATCTCTTAATCAAATGCAAAAGGTATATCCCATCTACGAAAGAAGAGTCGGGGATAAATCCACGACTCTTCTTTTAACGTATTAGATTTGGATCAATAAACAGTAAATCTCTATCTAGGTTCTCAAAGCTAGTATATTGTTGCATATACGCTTGATTAGAAAAATCATTATGCCACTGTCCATCATTGACGCCCCAATTTGCAACCCATTTTGGATATCCCGGAACATCAATATACTTTGAAAACCAGCTTGAAGAAGCATATATTCCTACAGTATGTCCAGATGTAGCTACGATATCTAAATAAGTCCTTGTGATAGAACTAATCGTTGTTTTATTTAAAATCCATGGAGCATGTCTTTGTTTATATCCATCTGCATCTTCCATATCAAACCAAACCCCTAATGTAGGATGAATTTGAGAAAGGATATTTAAAGTAAACTTTGCCTCCTCAACTGCATCAGCCTCGTTTAATGCGTAGGAATATAAATACACTCCATAAGGTATATGCAATTGCTCACAAATTCTCAAATATTCACGCCAATGTTTATCTTCTTTTGTACTATATCCGATACGGATAATTACAAATCCATTTCGGTAATCCGCAAGATTTATACCATAGTTATGTTCAGAAATATCAATACCCTCAGCCCAGACTGAATCTGAACGTGTCGTCTGTAATGTTAATATTTCTCCAGTAGATGGGTCAACGTGGTAGAAATTTCTTCCTTCTCTGAAATTCCAAGTCACAATTTGACCGTTATAGAAATAAACCTGCATTCGTCTTCCGTTTCGGATAATTGACGCAAATCCCGTTTTTGGTTCAGTAACATACGACTCATTTTGATCATTTGCTAAAGATCCATCATCATATTTTTTCATTACAGCTTTAACTTGTAACCCTTGTATATGTAAAGAAAGATTCTCACTTCCAGCTAACTCATTTGCATTTGCCCAACCTAACCACCCAAATTGTTCAATATAAACACGATAGTATAGATTATATTTATTAGCTTTATTTCCTACCAGTCGTAATCGAATGCCTTCTAGCGCATGTCCAGAACCAACCGTGCCACCTACGACCTGACTTGCATCTTGGTTGTTGATCCATCCAATTGTACTTACATGTGCATCTGCTTGAACACCAATATCGCCAGGTTTGGATCCTAAGAATGTTATCTTGAATGCTTCTAACGCATTCCCTGTATTTACATTTCCTACAACTCCATCATTAACGACTCCCGGTATCCATCCTACATTTGCCTGATGTCCAGTTACCGTGTACGTATATGGGAATTCTACCTCTGAATCTCCTAACGGGCTTGGTGCACTTTCTCCATTCTTTACAAGTTTTACCTGAATCGCTTGTACAGGAACTCCGTGTCCTGTACTGCCTGCTAGCTCATTTGAACTTGCCCAGCCTAGCCATCCATAGCCCTTTGCGTATGCACGATAATAAATTTGATATTGGCTCGCTTGTCTTCCTGCCAATCTCAATCGTAATCCTTCAATGGCTCTTCCTGCTCCGACTGTTCCTAAAGTATTACCGGCCTCTTGGTTATTGATCCATCCGATTCCACTTACATGTGCATCTCCAACAATTCTTAAATCTGCTTCTGACGCATTTTCTACAATTAACTTAGCCGCCTCTAGATTCTTATTGTTTGTATCATTGCCGATTGTTTGTCCATCACCTACAGTTGACAACCATCCTATTTCCGATTGATGACCTTGCCCTTGTAACGTATAATTCGCCGCCGGTTCTGGTGTACTACTTGGTGTAGGTGTACTACTTGGAACTGGTGTTGGCACAGGACTTGGAGTTGGAGTTGGGGTTGGCGCTACATAATACTTAGCAAAAAAATCTCTGGCTTTCTGTGTTCTATCCTTTGGATCAGAAGCCACTTCATATCTACGCTTAAAAATGTCTGCAGCCTGTGCAGCACCATCTGCTGTATTATCAACTGAAAGTAAGTCATTATAAACCGAACGATAATACGCCATATTTAGTTCTTGTTTCATAAAATCCAATTGAGCCTTTAAATCAGAACGGTCTACACCCAATGAAGCAGCATAATTCTCTAGATTTGTCTTACGACCACCACCCCATTGCACAATTCCATAATATGAACCACCTGGAGAAGATGCATTTGGGTTAAATGAAGATTCAAAAAATAAGTTTGATAGTACACCACTTGCACCAGCCTCATTTAACTGCAGGTCATTTCGTAAATACTGATAAATAATTGTCTCATTATCTTCTGCTTGGACAATTATGCCCTTTCCACTGTATATATTTATCATTAATATGGCAGATATTGTAAAACACAATATTTTTTTTACTAATTTCAGCATCATAATCTCCGTTTCCTCACACGTATCAACCATTTTAGCAGACAAGATATCATTTTAAAACTACAAAATATTGTATAAATCACAAAAAGGTCAATATGCCAGATATCATTATCTGACTATCGACCTTGGTTAGATTATACGTCCTTATTGTTGGAAAAATATTCTCCTTGCATTTTCTTTTATTATTTTTGATAAGCCAAGATACAAACTATATATAATAACGCCAAATATAAACGTCAAAATCGCCATACCAATATGTGCTATAACAAACTTCACTGGTGAATTTACGAGAATTTGAATCCAATTTAGTCTACTCCAGATAGCGTAGAAGAAAGTATTATCATGTGTTAGATATACCATAAATGTAGCTGCCCCAAAGAAGTTAATAACCTTACTGCTACCAATATGCAATCTCATAAATATTGCGAATAATGATACGCTAATTAGTTCGATTCCAATATGATAGTTTGCATATGTAGCAATTGATTGTTGAAATACACCTTGCGATCCTGTTGCAATATAATTTGCAATATTAACATTTGTCGTATTGTAATTAGAAATATAGATTAAACCATAACTTAATAATAATACTATAAAGAAAATGTATACTTTGATATTCCGAAGTGGTTCAAAGCGATGAATGAATCCACCTAACGCAAATAAGAAAACGCCATTCAAAAGAACCCTTAACCCTGTCGCAATAGATTCTATCATTTCTCCAGTCCATCCCATTTCGACGAACACGAATAATACTGCAAGGAAAATTAAATACTCATTCATATCTAGTTTTGCCAAAAATCTGTTTAAGAATAGATATGCAATTACAATAATCATGAAGTAGAATCCTACAAACCAAGCCATATTATTAAATATATCAATATTTAATAGCCAACTTATGCTATTTCTTTTGATTATTTGAATACTGGCTGTCAAAAGAACAAGAATAGTTGCTGCAAACCCTTGCTGTGATAACAACTTACTAGCTGTCTTAAGTAGATTACTTTTGTCCGTCTTCGATATTAAAAAATAACCAGAGATTAGGATGAAAATATTATTTCCAATATAACCAAAAGTCATCGCAATGTTTAATAACTGCATTCGATTGAAGAACATTGGTTGATTCAGTATAGTCTGACTTCCGACTAATTGACCATTCATGCAATGTATCACAATATGGTCTAAAATAATCATTAGTAACGCTAAAATACGTAATAACTCGAAGTTTGAACTTCTAACTTTATTCTCCATAATTTCACCTTTTATATTTAACAAATATAAATATAACGACTTTAAATGGAATTATCAATTTATTATCAATATAGGATTTGTTAAAATATAGTAGATTACTTGTGAATTTTACTTTTAGGCCTCAATTTAGTACACTACAAGTAACATGGTTAATAGATAATTAACCAAGGAGATTTTATGAAAAGAAATCAATTCTATAAAAATATATACATAACAATATGTATGTTTATAATGATATTTCTATCAACATTCATGTTTTACACTGTCTGGCTTGAATTCGTAATTGAAAATAACCAAACAGGACATTTGACAGGCCTTGGCAACCTAGGTATGGCCATTATCATCTATGCACTTTTGTATACCATTATTGGTAATTGGATTCAGACATTCTCGTTAGATGCTGGTCGTAAGGCAAATGTAATTGCTGGGCAAGTATTAACACTATTTACAGTTAATATTATCGAAGTATTAATTTCTATGGCCATTACTGGTCAGTTCCGTTTCTTATTTGAATTTACATTCAGATACTTCATTCTTTTCTTAGTACAAGCATTCGTACTATGCGTTTTAGATAACTATATGATTAATCTAATGCGTTATTTATTTAAGCCTTTAGATATTATTGAAATATACGGCAAGCCAAATCAGTTACTTGCAAAGATTTCTGGTATCCCATTTAAGTATCACGTTGTAGATTCAATCCATTATTCCGTAGGCGAAGATAAACTCGAGGAAATTGTAAAAAATGCTGATTCAATCTTAATAAACGACGTCCCTGCTCGTGTTGAAAATCATTTAGTGAAAATGTGCTTTCGATATAATCGACAATGTCATTTAGTCCCAAAGATTTCCGATATTATCATCAAGTCATCTTCTGAAATAAATGTAGTGGATACCCCTATTTATGTTTGTAAGAACAAAGGACTATCACTTAGCGAACGTATTTTAAAACGCGCTTTTGATATTGTCTTATCAGGTCTTTCTTTGATTATCTTGTCGCCTATATTTATCTTGACTGCAATCGCAATTAAATTAGAGGATAACGGTCCAGTCTTCTTCAGACAAGAAAGAAGCTCCTTAGGTGGCGAACGTTTCTGGATTTTGAAATTCCGTTCTATGATAGTAGATGCCGAAAAAGATGGTCGCTCCATTCCAGCTGGTGAAAATGATCCTCGTATCACCAAGGTTGGCAAGATTATTCGTGCTTTCCGCATTGATGAACTTCCACAGTTGGTCAATATCTTGTGCGGAGATATGAGTATTGTTGGACCTCGCCCAGAGCGTATCGAGCACGTTGAAAAATATAGCACGATGATTACTGAATTCACCTTCCGTGAAAAGGTAAAAGGTGGTTTAACAGGCTATGCACAAGTATTTGGTAAGTATAATACGACTGCATTGGATAAATTAAAGCTTGATTTGATTTATATTACAAATTACACACCGCTTTTAGATTTACAGATTATTTTTGAAACAATTAAAATCCTCGTACGTAAAGATAGTACAGAAGGTTTTAGCCAACAGCGTGTACAAGAAATTAAAGAAATGGATGATTCGGAGGATTACATCCAATGATTAGCGCATCAATAGTTCTATACAATACAGATAAAAATCTATTAAAATCTGTTTTAAATAGTTATTGTCCAAGCAAAGAACGATTATTATTAATTATTGATAATAGTCCTGAACCAACAGATTATTTTGCGAATATGGAACATGTAGCCTATATTTTTAATGGTAAAAATATAGGCTTTGGTGCTGCTCACAATATAGCGATACATGAAGCAATCAAATTAAAATCTGAGTATCATATTGTATTAAATCCAGATATAGAATTTGATACTGCTATTATTGCAGAATTAAAGCACTATTGTGATGAACATCCTGATGTCAGTTATGCGTTACCAAAAGTTGTTTATCCAAATGGTGATCTACAATACCTTTGCAAACTACTACCGACACCTGCTGATTTGATCTTCAGACGCTTCATCCCACACTTCGGACATCATAATACACATAACGATCGATATACCTTAAAAGACTCAGGATATAACAAAATTTTTAATCCACCATGCTTATCGGGTTGCTTTATGTTTTTACGTGTCAGTACACTTGAGCAATATCAACTTTTCTTTGATGACCGCTTCTTTATGTACTGTGAAGACTTCGATCTAATACGGCGTATACATAGAGTCGCAAAAACAATTTTTTATCCATATGTCACAATTGTACATAATCATGCGGCCTCATCGTATCACGATATAAAAATGTTACTCATTCACATCAGCAGTGCGTGTAAATACTTTAATAAGTATGGATGGTTCTTCGATAAAGAACGTGATGACTTTAATCAAAGAGTATTATCTGAACTAGGATTAGAAAAGGAGACGAAATGATTGATATATTACTTGCAACTTATAATGGTGAAAAGTACTTACCAGAACTTTTATCTTCTCTTGAACAGCAGATGTATACTGATTGGAAACTCATCATCATCGATGACTGTTCGAAAGATAAAACAATTGATATTTTGCATTCTTTCAAAGAAACATCAAAACATTCTGTTGAAATTTTTATAAATTCTAAACCTGTAGGCTGTGGCAAAGATAACTTTTTCACACTTGCAAAAAAATCTACTGCTGACTATATTGCCTTCTGCGACCAAGATGATGTATGGTTACCAAATAAGTTAGAAACATGTATGCAGGCAATGCGTAATGCTGAAAATGAAAATACATCTTTACCAATACTGGTCTATAGTGATTTAAAGGTTGTTGATAATGACTTAAACCTTATCAGTTCATCATTCTTTTCTTATTCAAATTACAGAAAAAATCCACAGTTACAACATCTAATTTGCCAAAATCAAATTACTGGATGTACGATACTAGCAAACAAAGCGTTGAACCAGTTATGTATTCAAGCAAAAAATTATGATCAAATTTTAATGCATGATTCATGGTATGGCATTACTGCTATGACATTTGGAAAAGTGATTTATATTAACAAATCACTAATTCTATATCGCCAACATGGAAATAACTCTGTAGGTGCAATTAACGCAAATAGTATTCAATATAAGTTGCATCGTTTACTAAACCCTATAAAGATGCGTCAAAGTAATTACGAGCATATTCTTGAAGTTAACTACTTCATAATGACTTTCAAGCAGACTATCATTGGTAATCAGTACCAAGCATTACTGACTGATTTTGCTAATCTAAAAGATAAAACAAAATCTGCATACCGAAAGATATGCAGAAAATATAAAATTTATAAATACCCGTTTTATAGAAAATTGGGCCAACTCTATTTTGCGCAACGCTAATAGAGTTTTTTTTACTCATTTGATTTTAATATCCTATCATTGACCTATGACAATATAATAATTTGGCGAAAAAGAATTAATGTTTGATAATACAATTCCATCTGATGGTGTCGCTGCATGTACATAATTACCATTACCAAGAGAAATACCTACGTGGTATGGAGATGAATCACTGCCCCAGAAATATAGAGCACCTGCAGGAGCATTCCATATATCATAACGATGTGTCCCTAATGTTTGCTGAGCATATGTAGTTCTCTCTTTAATACCATAGCAGTACTTAACAAGCCCTGAACAGTCAAACCCAGCTGGAGATGCACCACCCCATACATAAGGAACCTTACCTACAAATGATAATGCAGTTTCAATCGCATTATTATATATAGAATTGTTCACCGCATTACCACCCTTGTAGTTTCGCCACTCGCCATTGTAAAACTGTAGGCCTTCCGCAAGTGATCCATTTATAAACAAATGTTCTCCATTAGCATCTGTTCCTTTTCCTGTTAGTGGTAAACCCGATTCATAAAAGCAATAATACAATCCGTTTAACGGTATTATAT
>JABZLU010000279.1:0-1578 GCA_015256605.1 Solobacterium sp. | reverse complement strand
GTGTACCACACATAGATGGTTGTCCATCAAAATTCTGGTAAAGATATTCTTTTCCACCTGCATCAATCACTATCGGTTGTGATACGATACCCCCTTGCCAATAAATCCATGCCCAAAAATCTGGATTCTGTTTCTTCAGGTTATTCCATGCATGCGTGTTAAATTGAATTTCATCTTTTTTATTTTGAAGCTGAAGTTTCTCTGTAAGGTTTAAAATCTTTTCTTGTTCATCCTCCAATAATTTCCATTTTCTTGCATAGATACATGTACCGAATATCACGAGCAGTAAACACAAAGAGAGTTTAATCTTTACTATCATCTATCTTATCTACGTCTTGTTGAGAAAAAAGTCCATGCAATGCCAATAATTCCACCAACAATACAGAGCCATATACCAAAGTGAATTCCTACACCTGTTGGAATATCTTTTTCTTTCTCATCCGCAACTGTTAATTCTACAGGTTTGTCAGGATTGAAGTTTTGCGTTGAAAGGTGTTTAATTTCATACTTTTCAACAGAGATTTCATATCCCTTCGGAGCTTCTGTTTCCATTACATACAATCCTGTTGCGGCATACGGTAGTGCAAAGTTTACGAATCCATGCTCATCCGTTAGGCCAACCGTACTTCTTCCATAAATGTCCATTGCGATTGTGCTATCCGAATGGTAAAGCGTAAATTCTGTATTTTCAAGTACTGTATCGTGATCTTCCGCATCCACCTTCTTGACGCGAACATAGATTTTCTTCTTGCGATCAACCGCTTGAATTAGTTGCGGTTTTTCTTTTGTGCCTGTTGCGGTAAAGATAATATCTTGATCCATTAGTTCATATCCAAATGGTGCCTCTACTTCATGCAGGATATAGGTGTTACCACCTTTTACATACTGGCCAATGTCATATACACCTTCATCTGTTGTAGTTAAACGATGAACTAGTTTTGGATTTTGATTCTCATCTAATACCGGTACATATTCTTGATTTTCATTCTTTATTGCTTCATAAATTTCAAGGATAGATCCCACAACTGTTTTACCGTCTTCATCTACTTTTTTAAGGGAAATATCAACTGTTAAATCAATCATTTGAATCTTAATAGGTTCTGATGTTGTTGGATTATATTTTGGAACGGTAAATTGAATTGTTGATGCACGATGTACACCATTAATAATTTCCACTTCTTCCAATTCATATTTCTGACCTGCATGCAGGTTGTTGAGATAGAATCCTTCATCTGTTGTAATACCATCATTAGGAAGTGGAACCAGTTCTCCTGTTGAAAGATTCTTTAGTCGTAAACGAACACCACTGACTGCTTTACCCTCTTCATTTACTTTCTCGATGAGATATTCAACAGGCTTATCTATCATTTCTACTGCTAGTACTGATCCATCTTCATTCACTGTAAATGTGATATCATCCGCATAATAGTATCCATCCACATTCATCTCCTCATGGAGAGTATATTTTTTACCTGCTGTTAAGCCTGCAATTTTATGTACTACCTGATACGCAGATACCCATTCATCAATCACGTTATTTTCTGCATCAATCACTTGTAATTTCGCTCCAGGTGTTTC
>JABZLU010000278.1:0-1610 GCA_015256605.1 Solobacterium sp. | reverse complement strand
ATCGCATCTGGTAGATATTGTTGTTTCACATAGTGATTTGGATAATCATGTGCATATTGATACCCTACACCATTGCCTAACTTCTCTGAACCTGCGTAATGAGCATCCTTTAGATATGGAGGAATCGGAAGATTACCTGTTTTTTCAACCAGATCCATCGCCATAAAAATACCATTGGATGATGCATTAGACTTTGGCGCATTCGCAACATATGTAGCCGCATTTGCAAGTATGATGGCTCCTTCTGGCATTCCAACTCGTTCAACGGCTAACGCCGCATCGACTGCAATTTGTAACGCTCTAGGATCTGCATTACCACATTCCTCCGCAGCCGCAATCATAATTCTCCGAGAGATAAAACGAACATCCTCTCCCGCCTTCAACATGCGTGCAAGGTAGTATAGCGTCGCATCTGGATCAGAACCACGCATCGATTTAATAAACGCAGAAATTGTATCATAATGGTTATCACCATCCTTGCCATAACGGATTGCCTTCTTTTGAATACATTCCTCCACAACTGACAAGGTAATATGAATATAGCCATCATCACTACGGTCCGTTGTAAGATCTGCAAGTTCTAGCGCATTCAACGCGGCACGTGCATCCCCATCACAGATCTCTGCTAAAAATTCAGCAGCTTCATCCTCTAATATGACATTATCCTTACCAATACCCTTGATCGCATCTTCAGCAGCACGCTTTAAAAGAGTCACAATATTCTCTTTCGTTAATGACTTTAACTGGAAGATACGAGAACGTGAAATCAACGCTTGGTTCACTTCAAAATATGGATTCTCTGTAGTCGCACCAATCAAGATAATTGTGCCATCTTCTACATACGGTAATAGATAATCCTGTTGTCCTTTATTAAATCGATGAATCTCATCGATAAATAAGATTGTTTTCTTTTGATACATCGACATCAAATCAATCGCATGCGCAATTACCTGTTCAAGATCTTTCTTACCTGCAATTGTCGCATTGACTTGTTGAAACTCAGCAGAGGTACTATTCGCAATCACTTGTGCAAGTGTAGTCTTACCAGTTCCTGGAGGACCATAAAAGATTAATGATCCAAGCTTATCCGCTTTGATTGCACGATATAACAATTTATCTTTGCCAATGATATGTTCCTGACCAACAACTTCCTCTAAAGTAGAAGGTCTCATACGTGCCGCTAAAGGCTCTTCTTTTTTCTTTGTCTCTTCGCTTGCATACCCAAATAAATCCATAGAAACCTCCTTTATCTACTCCATATTATACTTGTAATTACTATATTCAGAAAGAAAAAGCTCCTTATGGGAGCTTTCACTCATGATTTTCTTCTGGTACTTTGATGATACATCCAAAAGATACAGAAACCCGTTATGAATAGAGCGATAATCACAAGCTGTAATATTTCAGGAATCACTACTCTTAAGCCAATGACAACCGCAGAGAATAAGATACCCAGAACCAATGCTAGTTTATATTTTTCAATTTGATATAAAAATGTTTCTTCTAACACAAATAATACCAACAATGAAACTACAAGAATTTCTAAGTCAAGTGGATGAAAACGACGGAAGAAACCAGAAAATAAAGTATATAGTATACTACTACTGAGT
>JABZLU010000277.1:0-1614 GCA_015256605.1 Solobacterium sp. | reverse complement strand
ATCTAGTCCTATCTTTTCCCATACAAGGGTATGATGTGGTACGGAGGCAATGATAGTAGTAGGTTTCATATACTCTTCGCTAAGACCTGCGTGAACTAACAGAAATTTTTTACCATGAACGGTTAATTCTTTATAAAATGGACAATTTTCGAGATAGAGTTTAATGTCGTAACATTCATGGTAATCTAAATCCATAAATTGGTCAGAAGTGATAAGTCCTCCGTTACGCAATGTCCATCTCAGATAATCATCATCTGCACGCTGTGCGCGAAAATCTCGTTTACAGTCAATCATGTATTGCGCATACTTTAATAGCCAAACGTCGTGATTGCCCATGACTAGGTGCATATTCTTGCTGGAAATAATCTTTTGGAGTAACTCCATCGATTTAGGACCACGGTCACAAACATCACCAACAATCCATAATTCATCATAGTCACTAAAAGATATCAGATCTAACATCTGCATAAATTCATCATAGCAACCATGTATATCACTCATTACATATATCGACATCTGTATTAACTCCTAATGCAAATATCATATCACAAACAGGGTATAGGGATACGGTTTATGGTTACACTTCAATTGTTTTTTCTTCACAATAGGGCACAGTTTTGGTATAATATCAACGGCTATTTTTATGAAAGAAGGTATTGAATATGGGAAGAGCGCATGAAGTCCGTGCAGCCTCAATGGCAAAGACTGCTGCAATTAAATCAAAGTTATATTCACGTTTTGGAAAGGAATTATATATTGCTGCCAAGAGTGGTGTTCCTGATCCAGATATGAATCTTTCTTTAAAGAGAAAGATTGCTGAAGCAAAATCCAACCAAGTACCTGCCGATGTTATTAAGAGAGCAATCGACAAAGCAAAGGGTGGAACAGACGAAAACTATACAGAAGCACGCTATGAAGGATTTGGTCCTGGTAACACTACAGTCATTGTAGATTGCTTAACAGATAATACAAATCGTTCTATGACGGAAGTTAAGACAGCATTCAATAAGTCAAAGGGTGCTAAGATGGTTAACGCTGGTGGTGTTTCTTACAACTATGAATCAGTTGGTCTATTCGTATTTAATTATGCGGATGAAGACGCAATGCTTGAGGCATTATTAGAAGCTGAGGTTGATGTTACTGACCTTACAATCGAAGATGGTGTGATGACTGTTAAGACAGCGTTCACTGATTTTGGTAAGGCACAGGATGCGATTGAAAAGCTATTACCAAACATTGAATTTGAAACATGTGAAACAACAATGTTACCAAATGAATATGTAACACTTACAGATCCTGAAGAAATTGAAGCGTTCCATAAGTTAATGGATATGCTCAATGAAGCAGATGATGTAAACAAGGTTTACCATAACGCTATCATCAACGAATAACATGCATGAATACTCTTCCTGATTGGGAAGAGTTTTTCTTTCGTAAGGGCTTATGCTACTATGGATGCAGAGGAAATGATATGACGAAAATACTACTTGTGGAAGATGATTTCGCAATTGTTCACTCCTTACAGGAATATCTTAATCTAGAGGGGTTTACCTCAGATTATGCCAGTGGACAAAAAGAAGCGGAACAACTTCTTAAGACAACACAATATCAATT
>JABZLU010000276.1:0-1629 GCA_015256605.1 Solobacterium sp. | reverse complement strand
CTACAGGTATTATGTTTAATTTATTACCGAAGGAGTGTACACTACGTGAGATTCAGGAAGTCTATGAGGCTATCGTAAATCACCCAGTTGATACAGGTAACTTTCGACGGGATATTAAAAAGATGTTAGTAGCTACAGGAAATACAACGATTGTAAACGGTAGGAAGGTCGCAACCTATAGCTTTAATCCATTACTACCATTCGTAAAGGAGACGTTATAATGAAAATACTTATCGCAATTGATATTCAAAATGATTTTGTATCAGGTTCTCTTGGCACAAAAGAAGCAGAAGCAGCTCTTGCAAAGATGGTTGATGAAATCAACTCACCTAAATATGATATGGTATTCGCAACACAGGATACACATGATATAAATTATCTAAAAACCTTGGAAGGTAAATACTTACCGGTTGTACACTGCATCAAAGGTACAGAGGGTTGGAAGTTTCCAAAGAGTGTTGAAGAAGCACTGCATAAACGCAATGCTAAAATATTTGAGAAGGATACCTTTGGTTCACTCAATCTAGCAGTTGAACTACAGAAACTTGCACCAGAAGAAATTGTACTAATTGGTATCTGTACAGATATTTGTGTTGTGACAAATGCATTACTATTACGTACACATTTGCCAAACACAAAGATTACAGTCTTACCACAAGCATGCGCTGCGACAACGATAGACAAACAAAAGGAAGCGCTCGATGTAATGGCTTCTTGTCAGATTGAAATAGAAAAATGAGGAAATGATATGAACAACATTCAAGTAGAACCATATATCCCAGATGAAGATTATGACAATCCTGCGATGGTCACAGACTTCTATGAATTCTCCATGGCAAACTCATTATTCATGCATGGATATAAAGATACCATCATGGTATTTAACATGTTCTTTAGAGATAATCCGGATGATGGTGGATACGCAATTAGCTGTGGTCAACAGAAGTTATTACGTTTCTTAAAGAATTATCACTTTACAGATTTTGATATTCAGTGGTTGTTAACCAAGGGTATGAGTCCGGAGTTTTGTGAATATCTACGTAACTATAAGTGGAAGGGTGATGTATACATGCTGCGTGAGGGTACTGTATGTTATCCTCAAGTACCGATGGTACGTATTGAGTGTGACATGGTAGGTGCAGTCTTAATTGAAACCTATCTATTACAGACAATGAACTTCCATTCCTTAATCGCCACAAAGGCAACTCGCGTTACTGGTCTAAGTAATAAGACACCAAGAAATGTCATGGAATTTGGAACACGACGTGCACAGGGTATGTCTGCAGGTAATGATGGTGCCTATGCGGCTATCTTGGGTGGCTGTATCGGTACTGCTAACTGCCTTGCGGAGATGAAGTATGGACCAGATGTGAAGGCTGTTGGTACAGTTGCACATAGTTATATCGAATTTTTCCCAACCGAGATGGATGCTTTCCGTGCCTATGCGGAAACATATCCTGAAAATGTCTCGTTGTTACTAGATACTTATAGTATCTTTGATTCTGGTCTTCCACATTTAATTCAATTGGATGATGAGTTAATTGCGAAGTACCCAAATGATTCAAATAAGCGTGTTAAGAGTGCGCGTATTGACTCAGGTGACTTAGCTCGTGGTTATAAGCGTCTACG
>JABZLU010000275.1:0-1636 GCA_015256605.1 Solobacterium sp. | reverse complement strand
AACATAGCCAGTATGAATAATCACACCTTAATGAGGGAACCTATATTTTCCTGATAACATTTCTCAAGTGCATTTAATGCGGCTAGTAATTGGGCATGTGATGTCGCTACATTCATACGCATATATCCTTCATTATGACTACCACCAAATTCAACACCATTCGAAAATACAATCCCATACTTTCTTAATAATGATTCCAATGTTGTATTGTCTAAATTCCACTTACGAAAATCTAACCAGAAAAGATACGATGCTTGTGGAGTTGATAAAGTCACTTTAATATCGTGTTGTTCAAACCAATCTACACAGATATCTTTTGACCTTTGTAAGTATGCACGCAATTCATCAATGTAGTACTTACACCGTGTATATCCCACACTCATTCCAACCAATCCCAAATCGATGATATCCATCTTTGCACGCATGTTTACAAGCGCAAAGGCTTTGAATCGTTCTTCATCAGGAATAATTGTAATCGCTGTCTTTAACCCAGGAATTCCAAAGACCTTTGCGGAACTTGTGAGTAATACTGCACGATCAGTCACATTAAGAATAGATGTATGTTTTCTATCATCATAGTAAAGATCAGAATGTACTTCATCACTGATGATAACTACATCATTCTCACTTGTGATGCGAACCATCTCTTCAAGTTCCTCTTTTGTAAATACATTCGCAGTTGGATTTCCAGGATTGGTAATCACCAGTATCTTCGTATCTTGCAAGGAACAGAACTGTTCTAACTCCTCCATGTTTACATGCCATGTCTTTGTATGTTCATCAAACACTAACTGGTTTTCGTATATCTTACGATTGTTATTCTTTGTGACTTGAAAAATACCACCAAAGACTGGCGTCTGTATGATAACTCCATCTCCTTCTGTGCTAAATGCATCTAACAATAACTTATAAACTGACATTAATGAAGTACCAGGAATCACACTTTTTGGATTGAGTTGTAATCCATCCCGCTTATTTAAATATGACACAACTGCATCCGCAAAATAACTTTTATCTGCTGCGTAGGACAAAATACCCTGTCTAATCTTTTCTTGTAATGCATGTTGAATTTCTTGTGGCATTGGAAAGTCCATATCTGCTGTACCCATTGGATAGAGTGCATCCTTTCCTTCGCCATCCCATTTCCATGTATTTGTATTTCGACGATTTAAGATATGATCAAAATCCATATGAACCTTCTTTCTAAGCTTCTTTCTTCTTAGTAAAGCCAATTCCTAATAATGCAAATACCATCGCAAAAATAACAGTTCCATATCCCATCAAGTTATATGGTAGATAACTGAGTGTAGATACACCTGCAATACCTGCAATAAATACAGCAGTATCACACCATGGAATACAGGTAATTAACTGTGTACTTGCGGCTACCACACTGGAGATTAAATCTTTTCCATCCATGCCTTCTTCATTGAACTTCTTAAAGAAAAGATCCTTTGGCATCATCGCTGCTAAGAATGTACTTGAAGTTAACGCAATGATAAGTGTAGCGAGTATACTAACAGCTAAATTCAATAAGAAACGACTATGTAACTTAGAGAATAATGTATCCGCAATTACATCTAGCGCTTTGATATGTAAAAGAATTGTTCCATACATCGAAGCGACAATCACTAGT
>JABZLU010000274.1:0-1652 GCA_015256605.1 Solobacterium sp. | reverse complement strand
GTATCTCCTTTTTTAGTTATGAAAAATTTATAACGTTTTAAATCATGTTTCAATATAAAATTATGAATTTTGTATCATTTCTATAAATTTTCTTTTGATTTCTATGAAATTTTTATAGAAATGACAGAAAATCTGAAAATAATAATAAAAAATGCAGAAAATTTTCTGCATTTTAATAATATGGGTTAAATTCATTAAAGTTGTTTGTTTCTAACAAACGAACATCATGTACTTCTGGTACTTCATCTAATAGGATGGCTTTAATACCATCATTTAATGTAGAATCCATTACCATACATCCATTACATGCACCTGTCATTGTTACTGTAACAACACCATCCGCATATCCCACTAAGAAGACGTCACCGCCATCTGCTTGGATATATGGGCGAATCTTGTCTAGCGTATGTTGAATGCGCTGTAACAACTCCTTACGAACTGGATCTGTTTCTAGGGCAATTAGATCCGCACTACTTTCAGAATAGAAATCTGTATCACTCATTACTATCGCCTCTTTCCTTACTTTACAAGATAGAAGATATATGCCACAAACAATCCCCAAATAATACCACCGATAACTTCGACCCAACGATGACCAAGTACAGGTTTTAGTTTTGTTTTATAGATGGAACTTTCGAATACATGAGGATATCTCTCTTGTAAATCCTTGACTAATTGTTGCGTAACTTTGATATTTTGTCCACTATAATACCTCACGTTTGCGGCATCATAGATAACAATAATAGCTAAAACAACAGTAATCGCAAATAGGGTTGAACTAAAACGCTCACGGAAGCCAACCGCTAAAGCAAGGGCTGAAACCATTGCACTATGTGAACTTGGGAAGCCACCACAAGCAACGGTTAAACTCCATTCCCAATCGTGTTCTGGCTCAACAATAAATGCACATATTGGTTTTAAAAGCTGTGCACTGATAGCCGCAAATATAGCACAAAATATAATATGTATCGTATTTAATGAAATTAACATAACAAGCCTCTGAATAAAGTATACCACACATCTTTTCTTGAGTGTGCTATACTTAAGAACGATTGGAAATGCTAAAATGATATACAAACCAGGACAGATTGTAGAAGGAAAAATAACAGGGATTCAACCCTACGGTGCATTTGTGGCACTGGAACATCATGTGAGTGGACTAATTCACATCTCTGAAATTAGTGATGGATTTGTGAAGGACATTTCAAAGTTTGTTACGGTTGGGGATGTTTTGAAGTTAAAGGTCTTGGAATGCGATGATAAGAGTAGTCATGTCAAGTTATCATTGAAAGCACTTCAGAAAGCACACTCAAGAAATAGACGTAAACCGATGGGACATAAACCAAGTTTACCGAACATGAAAATGGGTTTTCAGACAATCGCAAATGCTATGAGTGAATGGATCAAAGAGGCGAAGGAGACTATTTTAAAATGATGAAGTTAAATACATCACACGCTTTACTCAAGGAAAGTATTGAAAGTTATCAAGAAAAAGTAAATGAACTACACAAAGTAATTTTTGAAAGAACTGGTGCCGGTAACGACTTTATGGGATGGGTTGATTGGGCCGAAACATATGATAAGGCTGAATTCGAACGCATCTTAGAGGTTGCTGAAAAAGTAAAGGATAAGGCTGAAGTATTACTTGTATG
>JABZLU010000273.1:1391-1654 GCA_015256605.1 Solobacterium sp. | reverse complement strand
ATCCTTATCTGGAAGTATGAGCGACTACGTAAAAGAACTATACATGTCCAAAGAGCCAGTACAGTACAACAATCTAGTTGTACCATCTGTAACACGTTTAGAAGGCATGACAATTACAGGTGCTGAATAATCAATCTATTTCATACAAGACCATGGCGAAAGTTATGGTCTTTTTTAAGTCTAAAAAAATATGATAATCTCAAATGACAAAATTACAGATACTTGATAAAGTTAGTTTGTGAAAACTAACAAGAGGTGTCTAA
>JABZLU010000273.1:0-1381 GCA_015256605.1 Solobacterium sp. | reverse complement strand
AAAAATGTAAATGATGAAAAACTAAAAACAGTTTTCGAAGTACGTAATGCATATGATGCAGGGAAACTTACAATGGAAGAAGCACGTGCAATTCTCAAAGAGAAGGTACATACGTTAGAACCATATGAAGTTGCTTTAATTGAACAAGAATTAAAAGAAGAAATCGATGATGAATGCCGTAAGGAAGACATCCAAGCGATGTTAGACTTATTCGATGGTATCTTAAATACAAGCAAACCAAATTTACCAAAGACACATCCTATTGCTTGTTACTATCTTGAAAACGAAAAGATGAAGGAACTTTTACTATCCGTAGAAGACCTTGTACAATACCCAGTTATCAAGAATCAGTGGTTTGAATTATATGACCAGATGATCCAGTGGCGTAAACATCTTTCTCGCAAGCAGAATCAGTTATATCCAGTGCTTGAAAAGAAAGGCTTCACACGTCCTACAACAACGATGTGGACATTAGATGATTTTATCCGTGATGAAATCACACAAGCCTATAACTTAATTAAAGAAGGCAAGGAAGATGAATTCATCGAACTACAAAGTACAGTTGTAGCAGATGTAAGAGACTTAATGCAGAAGGAAGAAACAGTACTATATCCTACATCCTTAGCTTTAATCTCTGCAGAGGAATTTGAGCATATGAAATCAGGAGATCAAGAAATTGGTTTTGCGAATATCACAGTAGAGTCAACAAAGACAGAAACGCCAGCATCTTCAAAACCAACAGAAGGATTTACAAATGAACTTGCTAGTCTTCTTGGTAAATATGGATACCACATCGGTAACGACCAAGAGTTGGATGTAAAGACAGGTAAGATGACACTTGAACAAATCAACTTGGTATATCAACATATGCCAGTTGACTTATCATACGTTGATGAAAACGAAATCGTTCGTTTCTACACAGACACAAAGCACCGTGTATTCCCACGTTCTAAGAACGTTATCGGTCGTGATGTAAAGAACTGCCACCCAAAGAAGAGTGTTCATATCGTTGAAGAAATCATTGAGAAGTTTAGAAGCGGTGAACAAAATGAAGCTGAATTCTGGATTAATAAACCAGAAATCTTCATCTACATCAAGTATGTTGCGGTAAGAGATGAAGACGGTAAGTTTAGAGGTATCTTAGAAATGATGCAAGATTGTACACACATTCGTGCATTAACAGGTTCTCAAACTCTACTTACATGGTCAAATAATGAACATGGCGTAGAAGAAGAAAAACCAGAACCAGTAGAAGAAAACTCATCGTCTACAAGTTCTTCTACAATTAATCCTGAAAACATCACAAAAGAGACAAAGCTAAAGGATTTATTGGATGCAGATCCTAATCTAAAGCAGTATCTCTTTACAATCAGTGATAAGT
>JABZLU010000272.1:0-1654 GCA_015256605.1 Solobacterium sp. | reverse complement strand
AAAGCGTCCTTAGTTGCTGTAATGATTGCGTTTGAAGTAAGTGTGGCGCCAGAAACAGTGTCTACATCAGCCTTATTCTGCTTAACGATAGCTGCTGGAACTTCTTCTAAAGCACCATCAGCGATACCAGCTGATTCCTTGTGGTCCTTAACTTCTACCTTTTCAATCTTTGAATCGGAAACTGTAACTGCAACTGTAACGTCACCATTACGTCCTTTAGCTGTTGCTTCATATGTACCGGCATTGTAAATAGCCTTTGATCCGCAACCTGCTAATGTTAGGATTGTAGCTGCTGCTAAAATACTCTTAACTAATTTCATGTTCTTTATCTCCTTTAGTCACATGTATTATACATAATTCTGAATCTTTTTGGTATCGATTTGTTATTTTCACACAAATTAGTCTTGTACAACTAGCTGATGGTCCCCTGTATGGTAATCAATCTTGATATTAGGTTGAACGTTATAACAGAATACATTGAAACAGATTCCCTCTCCATGATCTTCGATTGAACATGCTTCCAACAGTACCCCTGTTGCCAAAAGATTATCTCCTTCAAAGATTGGCGTACATCGATATAGCACATGGTTTCCTGTACGTAATATATACCACGCAGTCTTATCCTCAAACGGCTGCATTCCCACCACGTTCATATAACGTGTCCCCGTAATTAGATTCTGCACATTTGCATTTTCTCCACTTAATTCGTATGCAATCAAGTGACAACGATTGTATAAATATTTTCCATCAATAAAATCATACTTCGCTAAATGCCAACCAGTCGGCTTCACCATTGAGATAGATCCACGCTTCTGCGTCGGCATCATATCAATGCCTATCATCGCCATCGCTGGTCCACAACGGCCAAGATAATCTAATTCACTATACGATTCATATTCTTCACTTTGTAATTCTTCTTCTGTAAAGAATGGAATATTATGATTTACTTCAACGTATGGCGATGAAGTATATGCAGGAATATCCGACAACAAAAAAGACGCATCCCGATTCACCGGAATCGCAGAAAAGAATGCTTCCCATATCATCACTGCCGATAGTACTAATAAAAGTAGTGATGAAAAAACACGCTTACGATACCGACGAAAAGACTTATGATACATCATTTTTGTCATGCATATCACAAGATATGCAAACACAAAAAGGAATAATCCCACTGGTATATATTTTAAAAACGACTGTTGGCTATACATACTTGTATTATACACACAACTTCTCATCACTCTTTAAAAAAAGCGGAAATTTCCCGCTTATAAACTCTGTAATACTTGGAAGACTAGATTTGCACAATGTTCTGCTGCCTGTGCTTCAAAATCTTCGTAAGACACTGTACTTTCTTCATCAGCCTTATCAGAAATTGCACGTACAATCACAAATGGAACCGCAAAGTCAGTCGCAACATGCGCAATTGCACAGCCCTCCATCTCACAACACTTCGCACCAAAGTTTTGAATAATCCAATCTTTCTTTTCTTTTTGTCCTACAAAGATATCCCCACTGGCAACCCGTCCTTCAAAGACCTGAATTTCAGGTGCGACCTTTTGAATACTATCCACAACCAATTTACGTAGTGCTTCATCCGCCTGAAAGGATATACTCTTTCTACCAGGTACCATTCCAGCAGGATAGCCAAACG
>JABZLU010000271.1:0-1659 GCA_015256605.1 Solobacterium sp. | reverse complement strand
ATGAGCACGAAATATCCGCTTTCCGAACAGATTGCAGGAGATAAACAATTCTCTAATTTATATACTGATATCGTAAGAGATGCATTAATTCCTGACTTTAAGTGTTTGATTAATTTAGATAAGGGAATTGAGCTCTATACCCAATATATTTGGGAACATAGTGAATCTAGAATTGAAGATCCTGAGTTTGATATATGGTGTGATCAAGTGATTAATGATTACCATGCATACATGGGAAGATTCAATGCAAAATTTTAAAGCGTAGAGAAATCTACGTTTTTTTTGAGATAGTTTTGCTTGACTTATACCCTATGGGGGTATATAACAAATGTGTAAAACGGAGGTGTGAGATGCATCAATGTGAAGTGAAACACAAAAAAAGAACTGCAGATGAGCAGAAGAAGCTTGTTACTAGATTAAAGCGTATTGAAGGTCAGGTACGTGGAATACAGAAGATGGTGGAGGATGATTTATACTGTCCAGATATCTTAGTCCAGGTATCCGCCGTTACAAGTGCATTGAATAGTTTTAATAAAGAGTTATTGGCATGTCACATTCGTGGCTGTGTTGCGACCGATATACGACAAGGAAAAGATGAGTCGATTGATGAACTCGTAACAGTACTTCAGAAATTAATGAAATAATTAGAAATGAGGTTTTATGGAAAAATATATTGTAGAAGGTATGACTTGTGCAGCTTGCCAAGCTAGAGTTGAAAAAGCGGTATCCAAGGTGGATGGTGTACAGTCCTGTGCAGTCAGTCTACTAACAAATTCAATGGGTGTTGAAGGTAGTGCAGATCCAAATGCAATTATAAAAGCCGTTGAGAATGCAGGCTACAGCGCAAAGCTACAGTCGGAAACAAATACACAAAAGGCGGATACAGAAAGTATTTCTGCAGAAGAGGAAGCTTTGCAGGACCATGAGACACCGAAGCTAAAGAAACGTCTATGGTATTCACTAGGTTTCTTAGTAGTACTGATGTATATCACGATGGGTCATGGTATGTTAGGTTTGCCATTGCCATCCTTCCTAAATCACAATCATATTGGGTTAGGGCTTACACAGATGTTTCTAACCTTGATTGTGATGGTTATTAATAAGAAATTTTTTATCAGTGGATTCAAGTCATTCATGCATGGTTCTCCAAATATGGATACATTAGTCGCATTAGGTTCTTCTGTATCCTTTGCATGGTCGGTCTATGTACTGTATGTGATGACAGTACAGATTACAGATGGTGTAGCGAACATGGAACTGATGCCACTCTATCATAGTCAGTTGTATTTTGAATCTGCCGCAATGATACTGGTATTCATTACCATTGGTAAGATGTTAGAAGCAAAGTCCAAGGGTAAGACAACAGATGCGTTAAAGAGCTTGATGAAGTTAGCACCTAGGAAAGCAACAGTCATTCGAGATGGTATTGAAATAATCATCAATATCGATGAAGTAAAGTTAGGTGATATCTTCGTTGTAAAACCTGGGGAAAGTATTCCGGTAGACGGTGTGATTATCTCAGGTGATAGTTCCATCAATGAATCTGCTCTTACAGGTGAGTCAGTACCGGTCGATAAGAGTGTAAATGATACGGTTAGTGCAGGCACCTTAAATATCTCTGGATACTTACATGCAAAGGCTACACATGTAGGTAAAGAT
>JABZLU010000270.1:0-1659 GCA_015256605.1 Solobacterium sp. | reverse complement strand
CCATGATGCTTTCTAAACCTTCTTCGTATAAACCATAAACGATGAATTGATTTAGGCGCTCTGCCATAAATTCACTAATACTCTTAGCAGCTTCTTTACTCCATGAAGTATCTGTCTCAGAAAGAATCACTTCTTTCGCAAGGCGAATCGCTTCATCAAGTTCTGCTGCTGTTAATATTCTAATATCCATTAGAAACTGATGTTACGGTCATACATCGCAACCGCCTCTTTGATAACATTCTTGCGCAGTTCATCGTTGATGAATACAACTTCAACTGGTAAATCCTTTGCATATGGCACAGCCGCATCATGAATCTTTGTTAAGATATCCTGTTCTGGCTTTTCAGCTTCTACAACTAAGAAGAATGCCATCGCTGGACCATATAGTTTTGCCTTTAACCAAACTCTGCTAATCGCATCATTTGTTTCACAATAGTCATATACAGCATTTACCAAACGTGTTGGATAAACATTTGGTTCAGAATATGTGATGTTCATAGGTGCTGTTGGTTGTACAGGCTTTGGTCTTTCTCTACCTGCAAGGATTGCAATGAGCGGCTTAGGAATAACGATATTATCTGTTCCTGGGTTGATGATAACACCTTGAATCTTTGTATTTGGATCGGATAATAATGCATCGTATTCTTGAATTGTTCTTATGATATTCTTTGGTGTATCATCCTTCTCACCAGCCACCTTAAATTTTGTAGATTCTTCAACATCTGTAAATGCAGGGAAGAAAGCTTTCCCATCATTTGTATTAATGAGGAAGAACTTAATCTGTGAAGGATTTACAGTTGGTAAAACACCATTATGGTCCGGCTTTAGTTCTACATCAAAATTACAAGGTGCTAGTAATCTCGCTTTCTTTAATGCATTTGATAATGCTTCTTGTCTTTCAGGGGTACTTCCTTGTTTTAAATCATTGATTGCTTTCTTTACTTCTGGATTCGTAACAGGGGCAATCGTTCCCTGCTGGATTTTTGCTTTCTTATCTGACATGATGTACTCCTTTACATTCTTAGTAATTATACCCTTTTTTTCGCTATCATTCACTAGATTACATCATATTCACAGAAAGAATAATGTACAGTGAGATTTGACAAACAGAAAATCAAATATTTAAATATTATACATAACCATTGCAATAAATCAGAAGTGATAGAGGTATTGAACTATGATCTTTCATGAATTTGGTGATAAATGTTTACCACATATCGTATTGATACATGGAGGCGGTAATTCATGGTGGAATTATCTTCGACAAGCACAGGTGTTATCTGAAAAATATCACGTTATTTTACCAACGCTTGATGGCCATGGCGAAGAATATCAAAAAGAATATATCTCAACTGAAGCTTCTGCTCAAAAGATTTTGGAGTACATAAAAAGTAATTGTGGCGGAAAGGTATTTGCACTAGGTGGTGTATCTTTGGGTGGTCAAATCGTTATCGAATTATTATCACTAGATCGTAATATTGCCCAAAAAGCGATTATCGATGGAAGTATCTGTATTCCTCAGCCTAAATTAGCTAAAATTTGTGTAGGTGTTATAAAAGTATTTGGCAAACTCATGCTTAACAAATCCATATGCACGATGCAGTTACGCTTGATGAAAAAAATATATCCTAACATGGCATTTCCAGAAGTAATTGCTAA
>JABZLU010000026.1:0-8983 GCA_015256605.1 Solobacterium sp. | reverse complement strand
CAAATATAACATTAAAAAAATTGAGATTATCTTAGGCATTTGGGTGATTTTCTTTGGCTTATCTCTAGCGACTATTTTATGGTTCGTGCATAAGATACCACCACTCATCATTGTTTGCTTTATTGTATTTACTATGTTTGTGTCGCTAATATTATTAATATATGTTAATAATATATCAACTAAAGAATAATAATCTTTCCTAATAAGGCGCCATGCAAAGGTATCCGAACTATCGGATGCCTTTTATTTTTCCTGTAAGTAAAAAATATGCAAAATGCGAAAGTGGAAAACTTATTGGAAAAGAAAGTCAGATTTTAGAAGTGAATAGATATGCTTTCGATATGTCGTAAAGTGTAATTCTTATCTTGAAGCAAGTTAGCTTAATGATTAGGTCTACCTTATGTTTTGCATGTAAGAACAGGGTATGAAATATCTAAAAAAATAGGAATACTCATCTGTTGTAAATCACATAATGCATATAACAACATTAGATTCTTAAAGTTTGATTAAGAAATGATTAAGATTAAAGCATGTTAGTTGAGTAAAAATGATAAATCCGATACTTTATGGACAGGATGCCAACGTATCGGTTTTTTTATGTGGTTAACCGAATTTGCGCAAACTGGGAGGAAGCGAATGAAAATTATTAAAAGATTTTTTGCATTACTAGTAGCCCTTACATTTATGCTAGGGTTATTCTCAACAAATTGTAATGTATATGCCGATACACAAAAGGATGGCTATAACATTTCAATCTCAAATATATCAGTTTCACCAAATCCGGTGAACGTCGGTGCACTTGCATCTCTGAAGTTTGATTTTAATATCTATACTCTGGCGCAAAATGCAATGAATGTAGGGGATACAGTAACACTTTCTACAAATATTGGAACAATGTTTGGAAATCTGCCAATTACAGATTTACCATTACTTGCACAAAATGGAGAGCAGATTGCGACAGCAACAATTACGGAAACTGAAATTAAGTTAACTGTTATTTCTGAGTTTCCAACAGATAAAAACTTCTTCTCTGGAAGTGTATATACTGGTGGAAGACTAAAGGCTTTAGAGAATGGTGCTACTGCAGGCAATCCATCCACAAAGCAATTAACAATTGAAGATGCTAGTACAAACGTAACATTTAAAGTTCCACCTACAGTTCCAGGTACATCAACTGGTGGAGGGACTCCAGATCCAAACACGAGAACTATTAATAACCGTTTGCTTGAAAAGCAGGGTTGGACTTCTAGCTATGATACTGCGCATATCAAGTTAATTGCGAATCAAATTGGATCGCTGCGTTTATTTAATACATATAACAATATTGATAGTTCCTTTGGAACATATGTTGAACAAACAAATTTAATGGTTGTAGATAAGATTCCTTATGATGGCGTTATCGATGAAAATACAATTTCATTAACTGCGGTTCGTTATAACTGGATGGAAGTCCCTGCTGCTGGTAATGCATACTATGCTCAAGCAACTCCAGGTACAGTCATGCCAATTGAATATCAAAGTAACTGGATCCCTGTAAAACAGTACTTCACACAGATTTACCAGTCGGGTTCTGATACATATGATTCTTTCTATGCAAAAGTGAAGGCACAAAAACTAAGCTATGGTATCTTTAGAGACCCAGCAACAGGTGGCGATACATTCATCGCAAATATGTCTAACGATTCATTGAAATATACAGATTTAGAACCAAACTTAGCTGGTATCGCTAAGATTAAAGATATCTATGGTGTAAATGGGCCATCAAATGGAAATGTGGTTACATTCTTTGCGGAGTTTGATACACATTATCCAAGCATTACAGGTTTAGAGAATGTAACAAATACAGGTGAAGTGAAGTCTGATCAAGCAACTGATTCAGCATCTGTTTCTTATACAATCGATAAATCAAGTGGTACAGCCTCTGTGGCTGCTGGCACAGTTATCGTGAAGGCTGTAGATGCAAATGACAATACGGAAGTCATTCCTGGAGCAACATTTAAGATTCAACGAAAGATCAACAATACATGGGTTGATTACTTTATTAGAGGACGTAAAGCGACTGCTACAACAAATGCAAGTGGTATCGCTACATTCTCTGGCTTATCGGTTGGTAATTATCGCTTAGTACAAGAAAGCAGTTTGGGTGATTACATATTTAATAACGATGAATTCAAGCCTAATCCTACTTACGCTACTGCAGGTACATTAGTTGCAACAACGGGTGAGTTTAGTATTACAAGCGCAACATAGCCTGGTTTTGCGACGATCGTTCCAAACTATTTATCAGTGTCTGTAAAGATTTCCGGTTCAAAGGAATACGTTGATCAAAATAATGTTGAAATTACAATTCCTGGAAATACATTTAAGACAGTTCTTGCACAGATTACTGGTGAAAACTATGATGGTGTGACATTGCCAACTTCATTGACAGCTGATATTCAGGCTTCTCCACTAGGAAATGGTTCCTTTGAATTTGATGAAATTAAGTTCACAAAACCAGGGGTATATAAGTTCAGTGTGAAGGAAGATTTAACAAATCCATTAGATGGTGTAACGTATGATACTTCTGAAAAGATAGTTACGATTACAATTACACAGAACAATGGTACTTTGACGGCTAGTGTTGATAGTGAGCCAAGTTTCAAGAATATATTTAACTTTACATATCAAAACTTCAAGGTAAAGAAGATGCTCACTGGTGATACACCAACCACAGCTGGTGAATTCAAGTTTGAATTAACGGCAGTTAGTACAACAGCAAACGTAACTGAAGTACCAATGCCAACTGGTTCGAATCTTTCAAAGAAGGTTGTATCTGTAAATGGTGCAGGTGAAGTTGAATTTGGTCAGATTGAATTTGAAGCAGTCGGCAAGTATGTTTATAAAGTTGTAGAATTAAATACAAACTTAGCAAATTACACATACGATCAAACAGAGTACACAGTTACAGTAGATGTAACAACAGATGCAGATAACAAATTGGTATCTACTTACGAAATCAAGAGAGGTACAGAAGTAGTTGGAAATCTCGAATTTACAAATAAATACGAGACTCCAAAAGCACCTGTAACTCCTAAGACTGGTGATAGTACAGTAAATATGATGTTCATGTTTGGTATGCTAGCAGCTTCTGCGTTATTGATGTTGTTGGCTGCTGGATATAAGAGACAATTACGTTAATAAAATTTCTATTCATACATGCATACAACATGCATGTATGAACTAGCAATATGAAAAGGATGTACAGTGTACATCCTTTATTTGTGACTAATCCACTTTAATTCGTATTCACCTGTGCACTCTAATACACCACCATCACTAAGGTCAATGACTTCTTCGTTTTCATAGTAGTCTTTTACTCTACCTAATGAATCTTTCATATGAAGACCTGCATCACGAATTGCAGTAACAACATATTTGCCAGGGCGTAAGCTCTTTGGAATATCGTATACACCAGGGGTAATACGTATGTGATTGTCATCTGACATATAGATTAAGTGTGTATCTTTATTATTTCTAGCAGCGTTTAATTTCTGATAGAAACGTTCACGCATGAAAATTAAATCAGAGTTATCTAGCATGTATGTATAACGTGCAGTTGGTGTAACGACATTAATACGATCTGTATCGCTACGATTGCGTAATGCATATCCCAAACGGTGACAGTTGACATAGTTTGGAGATAAGAAGTAGAACGCTACATCAGTTTCATAGAGAATACCCTCAACTTTATGGGAGTTGGTACGTGTTGTAGAATCAACGATATTTTGAATTGTAGCTTTAGAAATCTCAGCAATCTTTGAAACTGCACGTGTATAAGGGATGGCGTCCTTGGTGACTGTTTGGTATGCCTTGACCTTAGAAATACAATGTTCCCCAGGATGCAGTGGCATATCATCGACAGGATAGAACTTTGCCATCATTTCATCGATATTATGATTCTTGATGTAGGATTCCATAATCATATCGCGCATATTCTCTTGTGCGGTAACGAGTATCTGGAAGATATCGTGCTTGATAGGAAGATTATAAGAAGCTAGTATGGAACGACAGTCTTTACAGATGTAATGGCCATCTTCTATTTTCTTAGGTTGGTTAAAAAGACCTTTTCCTTCACTTAGGCAGAAATCACATACTTTGTTTGCCATTGGAACCTCCTTGAACAAAAACAATATGAAAAATACATATTGGACTTTCTATTACTATAATACATATGGCAATGATATTCCATGATATAAGAATGAACTTTTCGTGTAGAGATTATACGGAGGCAAAAGTCCATAGAACCATCAAAAATATGATGAAAAGTGTATTGACTTTGAAGGTATTAAAAGGTATCATTATTACGCTTAGCGAAAAAACTGGCTTTACGGAAGTAAGGCTTATATTTAGACTAAGGTTTGGCACACTTGGAAATGTGTGCATAAAATGAAAGGAGAAACTGAAATGCCTACAATAAACCAGTTGGTACGCAAAGGTCGTACTGATAAAGTTTACAAGTCAAAGTCCCCTGCATTAAACAGAGGCGTAAACTCACTTAAGAAGCGTGTAACAAAACTCAGCAGTCCACAGAAGAGAGGTGTATGTACTCGTGTTGGTACAATGACACCTAAGAAGCCTAACTCAGCTTTACGTAAGTATGCCCGTGTTCGTCTATCCAATGGATTAGAAGTAACAGCATACATTCCAGGAATTGGACACAACCTACAGGAGCATAGCGTTGTTATGATCCGTGGTGGACGTGTTAAGGACTTACCTGGTGTACGTTACCACATCATCCGCGGTACATTAGACTGTGCCGGTGTAGCAAACCGTAATCAAAGCCGTTCATTATACGGTGCAAAGAAGCCAAAGGCTGCTAAATAAGAGAAGGGAGAATAGAACATGCCAAGAAAAGGTTATATAGCAAAGCGTGATGTACTTCCTGATCCAATTTATAATTCAAAGTTAATCACTAAGTTGATCAACAAGATTATGATTGATGGTAAGCGTGGTACAGCTCAAACAATTTTATACGATGCATTCGCTCAGATTGAGAAGAAGACAGGCGAGAACCCAATGGAAGTATTCGAAAAGGCTCTCGGCAATGTAATGCCTCAATTAGAATTGAAGGTTCGTCGTGTAGGTGGTGCAAACTTACAGGTACCAGTAGAAGTATCTGCTGAACGTAAGTTGACATTATCTTTACGTTGGATCGTTAACTACGCAAGACTTCGCCATGAAAATACAATGGAAATGCGTCTTGCCAATGAAATTATGGATGCTGCAAATGGAACAGGTGCATCTGTAAAGAAGAAAGAAGATACACATAAGATGGCAGAAGCGAACAAAGCATTCGCTCACTACCGTTTCTAATCGGGAAAGGAGCAATCAATGGCTAGAGAATTCCCGCTTAATAAGATTCGTAATATCGGTATCATGGCTCACATCGATGCTGGTAAAACTACAACAACTGAACGTATCCTTTTCTACACAGGTAAGATTCATAAGATCGGTGAAACACACGAAGGTGCGTCTCAGATGGACTGGATGGCTCAGGAACAGGAACGTGGTATTACAATCACTTCCGCTGCTACAACTTGCCACTGGCAAGATTGCCAGATCAACATTATCGATACACCGGGCCACGTAGACTTCACAGCTGAAGTTGAACGTTCCTTACGTGTATTGGATGGAGCAGTTACAGTATTAGACTCTAAGGCTGGTGTAGAACCACAGACTGAAACAGTTTGGCGCCAGGCTACAGAATACCGCGTACCACGTATCGTATTCTCAAATAAGATGGATGCGACTGGTGCTGACTTTGATATGAGCGTTGCTTCTATTGGAAATCGTTTAGGTGCTAAGGCAGCTGCAATCCAGATGCCTATCGGTGCTGAATCATCATTCCGTGGAATCATTGACTTAGTAACAATGAAGCAGCACATCTACACTAATGATAATGGTACAGACATTCAAGTTAGTGAAATTGATGAACAATTCAAGGCTAAGGCTGAAGAAATGCATTTAACAATGCTAGAAGCAGTTGCAGACTATGATGATGAATTGATGATGAAGGTTCTTGATGGTGAAGAACCAACAGTTGAAGAAGTGAAGGCTGCTATCCGTAAGGGTGTTATGACTTCTGAGTTCTTCCCTGTAATGTGCGGTTCCGCATATAAGAACAAGGGTGTTCAGTTATTACTAGATGCAGTTGTAGACTACCTACCTGCACCTACAGATATTGAAGCTATTAAGGGTACATTAGAAGATGGCACACCAAGTGAACGTCATCCTTCTGATGATGAACCATTTAGTGCCTTAGCATTTAAGGTAGCTACTGACCCATTCGTAGGTCGTTTAACATACTTCCGTGTATACTCCGGTATTGCGAAGGCTGGTAGTTATGTATTAAATGCTTCTAAGGAAAAGCGTGAACGTTTCGGACGTTTGGTTCGCATGCATGCTAACCACCGTGCGGATATCGAAGAAGTTTATGCTGGTGACATCGCTGGTGCAGTTGGTCTTAAGAACACAACTACAGGTGATACATTATGTGATGAAGAACATCCAATCGTTCTTGAATCCATGGTGTTCCCAGAACCAGTTATCCAGATGTCTGTAGAACCTAAGACAAAGGGTGACTCACAGAAGATGGATGAAGCATTAGCTAAGCTTGCTGAAGAAGACCCAACATTCAGAACTTATACAGATGAAGAAACTGGACAAACAATTATCGCCGGTGTAGGTGAATTGCAGTTAGATATCATCATGGACCGTATGAGACGTGAATTTAAGGTTGAAGCTACATCAGGTGCACCACAGGTAGCATACCGTGAAACAATCCGTCAGGAAGCTGAAGTACAAGGTAAGTTTGTTCGTCAGTCTGGTGGTCACGGTCAGTATGGTGACGTTTGGATTAGATTTAGCCCTAACCCAGGTAAGGGATTTGAATTCGTTGATGAAACAGTCGGCGGTTCAGTACCTAAGGAATTTATCAAGCCTACACAACAAGGTTTGGAAGAATCCTTAAACAATGGTTTAGTTGCTGGTTATCCAATCGTAGACATCAAGGCTGTCTTATTCGACGGTAGTTACCATGATGTCGACTCATCTGAACAGGCTTATAAGATTGCGGCATCTCTTGCGTTAAGAGAAGCAGCTAAGAAGTGCGATCCTGCAATTCTTGAACCTATCATGGCAGTTGACGTAACAGCTCCAGCTGATTACTTAGGCTCTGTAATGGGTGATATCACAAAGCGTCGTGGACAAATTCGTGAGCAAGAAGAAACAGGTAATGCAATTAAGGTACGTGCATTCGTTCCATTAGCAGAAATGTTTGGATACGTTACAGACTTACGTTCATTTACACAGGGTCGTGGTATCTATACAATGCAAATGGACCACTATGAAGAAGTACCTAAGAACATTGCTAAAGAAATTATTGAGAAAAACACAACTAAGTAGTAAAAATGATTGTAAATAAGTACTGTTTCTAATAAAATGGAAACAGCTTATAAAGGTAGAAAAAACCAGGAGGAAAAAATATTATGGCAAAGGAACATTTCGACCGGTCGCTCGAACACGTTAACATTGGTACTATCGGTCACGTTGACCACGGTAAGACAACATTAACAGCGGCAATCACAAAGTATTTATCAACACACCCAGAAGATGGTAAGGCTAAATTCGAAGCTTACGATCAGATCGACGGAGCTCCAGAAGAGAAGGAGCGTGGTATTACAATCAACACAGCACACGTTGAATACCAAACAAATACACGTCACTACGCTCACGTAGACTGCCCAGGCCACGCTGACTATGTTAAGAACATGATCACTGGTGCTGCTCAGATGGATGGTGCTATCTTAGTAGTAGCTGCTACTGATGGACCAATGCCACAGACACGTGAACACATCTTATTATCTCGTCAGGTAGGCGTACCTAAGATTGTTGTATTCTTAAACAAGTGCGACATGGTTGACGACCCTGAATTAATCGACTTAGTAGAGATGGAAGTTCGTGAACTTCTTACTGAGTATGGATTTGATGGAGACAACGCTCCAGTAATCCGTGGTTCTGCATTAAAGGCTTTGGAAGGCGATCCAAAGTGGGAACCAGCAATCAAGGAACTATTAGATGCTGTAGATGCTTATATCCCAGCTCCAGTTCATGAATTTGACAAGCCATTCTTAATGGCAGTTGAAGACGTATTCACAATCACAGGTCGTGGTACAGTAGCTACTGGACGTGTTGAACGTGGTAAGTTAAACTTAAACGACGAAGTAGAAGTAGTTGGTATCAAGCCTACTCGTAAGACAGTTGTTACTGGAATTGAAATGTTCCGTAAGACTCTTGACTTCGCTCAGGCTGGTGACAACATCGGTGCATTGCTCCGTGGTGTTAACCGTGAAGAAATCGAACGTGGACAGGTATTAGCTAAGCCAGGTTCAGTTACTCCACACACACAGTTCAAGGCTCAGGTTTACGTATTAACTAAGGAAGAAGGCGGACGTCATACACCATTCGTATCTAACTACCGTCCACAGTTCTACTTCCGTACAACTGACGTTACTGGTGTTATCCAGTTACCAGAAGGCACAGAATTATGCATGCCTGGCGATAACGTAGTTATGGACGTAACTCTATTAGCTCCTATCGCTGTAGAACAAGGAACTAAGTTCTCTATCCGTGAAGGTGGACGTACAGTAGGTTCTGGTTCTATCACAGAAATCGTTAAGTAATTTATTTACTTGCATAAGGCACTCAATGAGTGCCTTTTTCTGTGCGATTTCTATGAATCAAAATTCGTAATTTGCGTTATACTAGTTGTTGTAGTAAATTACAGGGGAGAATTTAACTCTATGAATAAGAGTAGTAACAAAAGAAACATAATTATTATCATATCTTTGTTATTGATGTTTGGTATGCGTTTTCTGCCTGCATTAGCTGGTTTATCCGTATCTGGAATGCAGGTATTAGGAATCTTTGCAGGAACTTTATT
>JABZLU010000269.1:0-1670 GCA_015256605.1 Solobacterium sp. | reverse complement strand
GTAAGTAAGGCTTACCAAAGTGTCCATAGTTTGTTGTCTGTGTGTAGATAGGTCTTTCAAGATCTAATTCCTTGATCATGTTTTTAACAGAGAAGTTGAAGTTCTTCTTAACGATTTCTTCTAACTCTTCATCGCTATACTTAGAAGTATTGAAACTATTGATATTAATTGAGATAGGATTTGGTTCACCAATTGCATACGCAAGTTCAATCTGGCACTTCTTTGCTAGACCGTTAGCTACGATGTTACGGCAAACATAACGTGCGTAGTAAGCAGCGGAACGGTCAACCTTAGTAGGGTCTTTGGATGAAAAACATCCACCACCAATAGGTGCATATCCACCATATGTATCTACTACAATCTTTCGTCCAGTTGTACCGGAATCACCCCAGCTACCACCAACAACAAAGGAACCGGATGGGTTGATAAAGAACTTCGTATTTTCATCAATGAGTTCAGGTTTTACAACTTTATCAATGACTTCTTTGCGAATAAGTTTCTTTAGCTCTTCTTGTGTAATATCTTTACTGTGTTGTGTGGATACGACGATTGTTTCAATTCTCTTGAGTTCACCGTTGTCATATTCTACTGTAACCTGTGTTTTTCCGTCAGGTCCTAATAGTGTAGGGTTTTCACGACGAACCTGTTCAAGACGCTTTGCGAGCATATGTGCACAGTCGATTGCAAATGGCATATAAGACTTTGTCTCATCACTTGCAAAACCAAACATGATACCTTGATCTCCAGCGCTGTATTCTTGATGACCTACAGCAGAGTTGATTTCTGCGGATTGCTTGTTTACCTTTAGGATGACATTGTATTCTTCAGGGTAACCAATATCTTTTAAAACTTTCTTTGCGATTGCGGCATAGTCAATGATTGCAGTTGTACCAGCTTCACCATAGATGAAGATTATATCATCCTTGATGGTAGCTTCAACAGCCATATGCGCTTTTGGATCCTGTGCTAACGCCGCATCCAAGATAGAATCCGCAATCAAATCACAGATTTTATCTGGGTGACCACTTGTAACAGATTCGGATGAGAAATAATACTTTGACATAATAAAAACCTCCTTCGTTTTGTCTTTTTCATGCGACAGATGAAAGAGGATATATAACTCATTTAACTCTTTCCTTATCGATGTCAGCAGTACCACCTTGCTGGAAGCAGTAGGTTGGTGTGAGGTTATGGAGCTGACTCTCTACCTCAGTTCTTGATAAAAGACGTTATTATTAAAGCACTAGAAAGAATGCTTGTCAATTGATATGTTCGTGTTCAAAGACAATCTAAAACTGGTATAATCATTACGGAGGTTTTTGCGTATGAAATGGTCTAAATTAAAAGAAGAAACAATTGAGAATATCAAAGCTTTTTCAATATCAGGGATTCTTGTTGTAGCGTTTTACACGTTAATAAATAATGTTGAGCCTTTATATGGTGTTTTCCAAGCAATCTTTGTGGCACTTTCACCATTTATTTATGGAATCGGGATTGCTTTCTTGTTGAACCCACTAAGAAAGATTATTGAGTATAGTTGGTTAGAGAAGACAAAACTAAAACCACGTACAAAGAAAGTTATCGCTTCCTTTGGGGCGTTATTAATTGGGATTATCATGTTGTTTATATTCTTCTCCATTCTCATTCCGCAGATGATTTCTTCCATCCAA
>JABZLU010000268.1:0-1674 GCA_015256605.1 Solobacterium sp. | reverse complement strand
CGACGGATATATACCCACCATGTACATTGGCTAAATGAGTAATTATTACCAGTATCACCAGTTTCATGATCCGTAATTAATCCCGCCTTTGCGTAGGCCTTCCAAGCTTCATCAGCATCCGCAAGCAATTGCGCAGAACTGATAAATGCACTCGAACTAGAACTATTTTCAAGTGCCTGTTTCGCAGCTTGAATCTTTTCATTTTCTTTTGCTTTACGCTCTTCTTCAATCTTGTTGTCAATCACTTCCTGAGGTGTCTTTACAGTAACATTTAATTGCGCAAATGACTTATTACCAGTCGTATCAACAACAGTATATAAAACTGTATAGTTACCATCTGTTGACATATCTACATTACCAGTGATTGTTAATGCTGGTAAAACACCAGAATCATCATTGATATAAGAGATATAGTTAGATGCATTCCAAGTATCCCCATTGTTAACCGTAACAGAATCGGACTTCAGTTTGATAACCGGAGCAGTACTTGTTACAACCTTAATCAATACCTTTTGGATAAAAGAATATCCTAGTGTCTTATCGTCAGTATCTTTATTGACTAAAGTTACACGCGCAGTTGCCTGTTGAATACCTGTAAGGTTACGATCAAAGCCTTCTAATATTAACTTTGTCTTACCCATATCGATATTCTTATAATCCATATCTGTTAGAGACTGACTTCTTTCCTGTAGGATAGAATGCTTGATTGTCTCTTGTGGATTTAAATCAGCAGAACTAACTTCAATGACCGGTAAAACTTCTGTATCAATTGTTGGAGCTGTGTTATCCGCATATACATGTTGTACAGAAGCATATCCACCCAATAATACTGTGGCGATATACGCTGCTGCAACAAGACTTGTCTTCTTATTTCTCTTGTTAAACATATCATTATTTTATATGATTCTTTGCATTCTTTGCAAGAAAACGGATATTTTTCACACAAAATTCACGCATTTTCAAGGCTTTTTACATAAAAAAGCACACATTTTAACCGTGTGCGCTTAAATATATTCTTAAAATAATGTATCTGTATGTGTGATATGTAAATGCTCATAAGCCTTCTCAGTTACCACACGACCACGACTGGTACGATTCACAAAGCCAATCTGTATGAGATACGGTTCATATACATCTTCTAGTGTTGTAGTTTCTTCCGATATTGCATTTGCTAAAGATTCAAGACCAACAGGACCACCATGGAAACGTTCGATAATGCCACGTAAGTAACGAATATCGACTTCGTCTAATCCAAGGGAATCCACCTTCAAACGGTCTAGTGCAGTTTGTGCAATCTCCTTAGAGATATGACCATCGTTAAGCACCTGTGCAAAGTCACGGATACGACGTAATAGACGATTTGCAATACGTGGCGTTCCACGAGAACGACGTGCAATCTCATCCACTGCAGCAGAATGAATTGGTGCATTCAACACACGTGCTGTACGGCTCACAATCGAACATAATTGTTCTTGATTATAGTACTCAAGTTTCGCCACGATACCAAAACGGTCTCTTAGTGGCGCTGATAAATCACCAGCACGAGTCGTCGCACCAACAAGAGTAAATGGAGGTAGATCTAAGCGAACACTTCTTCCACCTGCTCCATTTTCACCACCAACCATAATATCTAATTCAAAGTCCTCCATCGCAGGATATAAAACTTCTTCTACT
>JABZLU010000267.1:0-1700 GCA_015256605.1 Solobacterium sp. | reverse complement strand
CTAGTAATTGGTCCTGATGGGGAACAACTTGGCACAATGTTACGCCGTGAGGCTTTAGAAAAAGCATACAGTATGGAACTTGATTTGATGTGTGTTGCGCCAAATGCGCCAGTACCAGTATGTAAGATTCTTGACTATGGACGTTACCACTTTGAAGATCAAAAGAAGCAAAGGGAAGCTAAGAAGAATCAACATGTTACAGAAGTTAAGGCATTACGTCTTTCTCCGGTTATTGATCAACACGATTTTGAAACAAAGTTAAAGCGTTCAAGAGAATGGATTGAAGCTGGACAAAAAGTTCGTATCGATATGCGCTTCCGTGGGCGTATGATTACAAGACAGGAAGTTGGCCGTGATGTTTTAAACAAGTTTACTGAGCAGATTTCAGATATAGCAGATGTAAGTAAATCCGCCGCTATGGAAGGTAATACATTATCTGTTGTATATTCACCAAAAAAAGGTAAGTAAAGGAGAATACTATGAAAGCAAAAGCAAGAAAGCCAAAGAAGATCAAAATGAAAACAAAGAAGACCTTCGCTAAGCGTAGCAAGCTTACAGCAACAGGCAAGTTGAAGGTACAGCACAACTTCGTATCACACTTTGCAGCAAACAAGACACACAAGCAGAAGATGCATTTAGCTAAGTCTACAACTGCACACAGTTCCGATTTAAAGCGTACTAGACAGTTGTTGCAAGGTTAATTAGGAGGTAAAGAAGATGAGAGTAAAGGGATCAACACCTACACGTAATAGACGTAAAAAAGTATTAAAACTAGCTAAGGGTTATTTTGGAAGCAAACACTTACTTTACAGAACAGCCCATGAGCAAGTAATGCGTTCTCTCCGTTATGCATATATCGGAAGAAGACAAACTAAGCGTGAAATGCGTAAGCTTTGGATTGCTCGTATCAACGCAGCAACAAGACAGTATGATTTATCATACAGCCAGTTCATGCATGGTCTTAAGTTAGCAGAAATCAATGTAAATCGTAAGATGCTTTCTGAAATCGCTATTCATGATGAAAAGGGATTTGAAGCATTAGTTGACGCTGCTAAGAAGGCATTAGCTAAGTAAGAATTTTAACCGATTTCGTAAGAAGTCGGTTTTATTTTGGAATAGAAGAAAAGGGATGGTATCACTTGGATATCATCCCTTTAATGATTTATTGTTCAAGTTGCTTGATTGATAATTCTAGACGGCGAAGAGTTTCTTCTTTACCAAGAATAGAACTGATTTCAATTGCACCACCTGGTGTAAACTGCATACCTGTAATTGCTAGACGTAATGGGAATAGAACTTGTCCATTCTTCATTTCTAACTTAGCAGGTAAGGCAAGTAATGTTGTATGTAGTGCTTCTTCAGACCAATCTTCTTGATTCTTTAAGGCTTCATAAGATGCTTGTAACGACTTTAGAGCGATAGTTGGGTCTGTCTTCATCTTCTTATTAATGAATAAATCATTGGAATAAGAAGGGAAGTTATCAAAGAATGTTAACATTTCTGGAATTTCAGCTAATGTTTGAGCACGTTGTTGTAAGATGGCAGCTATCTGTCTACGGTTAAAGTTACCTTTCACTGCTTCATCAATATATGGAGTTACTAACTTCTCATAAGAATCTAAGTCCATATTTCTTAACCACATACCATTAACCCATTTGAGTTTTTCAGGGTCAAAGATTGCTCCAGAAGTACCAATATGC
>JABZLU010000266.1:0-1724 GCA_015256605.1 Solobacterium sp. | reverse complement strand
AATCACAATCTAGATTATGTGAAAATTACTTAGCACGTACAACAGCTTTCTGGACATATCATTATCCAAAGCTTCAAGAAACATTCCCAACCCAGTTAGGTAATGTATCCTTTGATGAATTCTATGAAGCTATCAACGTCGCAAAACCATCCTTTGTTCGTACGGAGGCAGATGAATTAACATATCCATTACATGTCCTAGTTCGCTATGAAATTGAAAAGGGACTCTTCAATGGAACAATCTCTACAGAAGGCCTAAATGAAACTTGGAATAAGATGTATAAGGAATACTTAGGTGTTGATGTGCCAAATGATAAAGTGGGTATCTTACAAGATGTACACTGGTCTGATGGAAGTTTTGGGTACTTCCCAACATACGCATTAGGAACTGCATTTGCGGCACAATACATGCATGCAATGCGTAAAGATTTAGATGTAGATACATTACTAAGCAATAACCAATATGATGTCATCATGAATTGGCTCAAGGAACATATCCATAAGTATGGATTTAGATACGAGGCACCAGAGCTAATGAAGATGGTATCAGGGGAAGAATTCAATGTGAATTACTACCTAGATTATCTTGAGGAGAAGTATACAAAATTATATAACCTATGAGAGAACTAGAAGAAAAGATATTACAAGATGGCAAGGTTTTTCCGGGAAACATCTTAAAAGTAGATAGTTTCCTGAATCATCAAATTGATGTCGAGATGCTCGATCAGATGGCAGATGAATTTTACCGTCTATACAAAGATGAAAAGATTACACGTATCTTAACGATTGAAGCTTCCGGTATTGCGGTAGCAGTAGCGATTGCGCAACGTTTCCACGTACCTGTAGTTTTCGCAAAGAAGGCAAAATCAAAGAATATTGGGGATGGTGTATATACCTCACACGTACATTCCTACACTTACAACAAGGACTTTACAGTAACGGTATCCAAAGATTATCTAAATGAAGATGATCATATCTTGATTGTTGATGACTTTTTAGCAAATGGTTTAGCAGCAGATGGTCTCATTGATATTGCAAATCAAAGTGGTGCAAAAATTGTAGGACTTGGTATCTGTGTAGAAAAACTCTTCCAAGGTGGTGGCGAGAAGCTACGTAAACAAGGCTATCGTGTCGAAAGCCTTGCAAAAATTAAAAGTTTCGACAATAACAAAGTAAACTTTGAATAATTGATTTGTATCGCTATAAAAAAGGAGAATATACAATGGAAAACTTTGAACATTACATTCCAACCAAACTCTATTTTGGCAAAGGGGCAATTTCCCATCTAGCTCAGAGCTTAAACGAATATGGTAAGCGCGTACTACTTACTTATGGTGGAGGCTCGATTAAGAAAATCGGATTATACGATGAAGTAATGAAGATTTTAAATGAAGGTGGATTTACAGTTGTAGAATGTGCAGGTGTTGAACCAAATCCACGTATTGAAACAGTAGAACGTGGTTCTAAATTATGTAAAGAACACAATATTGATGTAATTTTATCTGTCGGTGGTGGTAGTACACTTGACTGTTCAAAGGCAATCGCAGTAGGAGCATATTACGAAGGTGATGACTATTGGCAGATGGTTCTTAATTCACGTGGTACTTCTAAAGCATTACCACTAGTTGATATTTTGACACTCGCCGCAACAGGTTCTGAATTTGATGGTGGTGGTGTTATCTCCAACATGGCATTAAACAAAAAGATTGGCAGATCCTTTACATT
>JABZLU010000265.1:0-1724 GCA_015256605.1 Solobacterium sp. | reverse complement strand
GTATATGGTCCTTCTACACCCTTCGCATTTCCTAATAACAATGAATATTCACCATTATCACCATCAAATCTACAGAGTGTTAAGTCACCTTTTTTCGCTTCAGCTTCCACAGCGCCTGGATGATCAAACGCAAGCGGATATCCAATTGTAGGTTTACATGCAGCACATGAAATTGGCCATGGTCCACAATGCTGTAATAACTCTCCATTTTCATTATCTGGATGTCTGACTGTCCAGTCCGCAAAGAAGGTGCGGGTTGTATCCATGCCTGCAGCCTCTAACATTACAGCTGTGATTGCACCATGAATATCTGTCTCACACACAACCGGGAATCCTTCTTCATTCATCAACGAATTCGCAGCACATGGCATAATACCAATTTCAGACTGTAGTGCATTCCAACATTGGATTGCACCTGCATTACAACCATATTTATCTGCTAAAGTTCTCATAGCTACTTTTAATGCCGCAATCGTCTCTAACTGTGAATCAGTTACCTTCACATTAAATTTTTCTTTACAGTAAGCTACTACTTTTTCAACTTCATTCTTTTCTGCTTTTGCTTTTTTGATTTCTGCTGTTAATTCAGGCATTGGAATTGGAGATAGTTGAATATTGAATCTCTCTAATAATTCACCTTCATTACACATTGTCGACCAGAAATCAAAAGGTCGTGGCCCTATCTGTAAGATTCTTGTATTTCTAAATACTTTAACAACATTACAAACCGCCAAGAAATTATTTATACCTCTTTCGAATTCTGGATCTGTTAATCGGCAGTTACAAAGATATGTAAATGGAACACGGAATCTTCTAAGTACTTTTCCTGTCGCAAATAAACCACATTGTGAATCACGCAAACGAATTCCATTTTCATCCGGTCTTTCATCACGTGGTCCCCATAAAAGTACAGGTACATTCAATTCTTTTGCGAGTCTTGCAACTTCATACTCTGTACCAAAATTACCATGTGGGAAGAATACTCCATCTACTTTTCTTTCCTTGAACTTTTCTGCTATCTTGATACGGTCATTATCATCGTGTAGTAGTCCATCTTTTGATATATCATCAATGTCAACAAATTCTACACCGAGTTCCTTTAATCTATTTCTTGTTAAGTCTGCATACTTTACTGCATCTGGTGCTGAGAAGATACTTCTTCTTGTTGGGGCGAATCCAATTACTACTTTTGCCATGTTTTTCTCCTTTTCATGCTCTACAGGTTCTATCCTGTACCATCATCATTTTGTATAATATTTATGAGGTGATTCTTCATGTCTGTTACTGCAAAAGATATTGCAAAAAAATTAAATATATCTGCAGCATCTGTATCTATGGCACTCAATAATAAACCTGGTGTTTCTGATGAGTTACGTGCAAAGATTTTTGATACTGCAAATGAAATGGGTTTTCAATACTCTAAGAAAATGTTGAGAAAGAACCATAAGATGATTGGTGTTATTTTTATACATAAAAACTTTATCTTTGATTCTGCGTTTTTCTCAGAGCTTGGAAATTCTATCGAATATCGACTGAAGGAATATGGATATCGTTTAAATGCTTATCATATTCATGAACACTGTGATATCTCATTAGAATTACAAAAGATTTTAAAAGACGATCCTGATGGACTAATCTTATTTGGAACGATAATGACTGATTCTGAAATCCGTTATTTCAACCAATTATCTCTACCTGTCTTATTATTAGATGCGTACTTTCCA
>JABZLU010000264.1:0-1729 GCA_015256605.1 Solobacterium sp. | reverse complement strand
TAGATACTCAGATTGTTTTGTGTTAATTGCTAGTTCTTGTAGGAATTGTTGATATTCCTGTTTTTTCTTTGCGAGCATAAGACTACCAAACTTTTCATCTGCCATCACTTTCATCATTAAGCATGCATGCATAAAGTGATCTGCAGGCTTTCTAAGCTTCGCATTTCCGTAACGCATCGTCAATACTTCTAGCATCTCTTGCGCATCTTTATCTTCTTCGTGATTTACTAAGTACTCATGGACTAATGTATATCGTTTGTAACTATCTTCTAAAGAATAGTATTTTTCTTTTAATTCGCTCATTTCCATATCTGCATTATAACTGAGAAATCACATATAAAAAAGCGGAAGCTAGTAGCTTCCGCAGATTGCATTACTTCTTTTGAACGTACTTTAAGCAGTCTAGTGTTACCGCAGCTAAGATAATGAGACCTTCGAATACGAACTGAAGGTTTGTATCAATACCTAAGATTGTTAAGGAGTATGTTAACGCTGTAAAGATTGTTACACCGACAACAACACCAGAAATCTTACCGATACCACCAGAGAAGGATACACCACCTACTACGCAGGCAGCGATAGCGTCCATATCCCAACCTTGTCCATACGCAGCAGAACCAGAACCTACCATACGGTTACATTCTAGCCATGCACCAAAACCGTAAAGTACACCAGCCATAGCGAATGCCATGATTGTTACTTTGAATACATCGATACCTGATACAGCAGCAGCTTCTGGATTTCCACCTACTGCATATAGGTTCTTTCCGAATGTTGTCTTATTCCAGATAAACCACACAACAATAACAGCTGTAGCTGCCCATAAGATGATTGTTGGGAAGTTACCAATCTTAGGAATAATCATCGCTGGAATATCATTTTCGATAGCACCGAAGGACACACCCTTTGTCGCATATGTAACCATACCGAAGATGATTAACATGTTGGACATAGAAGAAATAAATGGATGCATCTTATACTTTGCCTTGAAGAAACCAGCAATGGAAGTAAAGATTGTACATAAGATAATACATACAACAAGTGCCATGATTGCTCTTAGACCAACTGGAAGATTTGTAAAGTCGAACACCTTACCAAATACAGCACCAGTGTTAATACCCTTATGCATGATGATTGTAGAAGCCACCATGCCCATACCAACCATACGTCCAATAGATAAGTCAGTACCTGCAAGCATCAATACACCAGCTACACCTAATGCCAAGAACATTCTTGGAGATGCCTGCTGTAAGATATTTAAAATGTTATTGACTGTAAATAAAGGAGTCTTCTTGATAATTGGAGTAACGATACCCAAACCAATAAATACAATAATGATTACTAGATATAAACCATTACGTAATAACCAATCCTTGCGGTTGAATGTATATAGGTAATGTTCAATCTTCTGCGCCTGTGTTTCAGCGAAACTAAACTTAGACATCTTCAATAGGTCGATTAAATGATAACGTTGAATAAACGCTTCATGTTTACGATCTTTAATTGCCTGTAATTCTTTTTGATATGTTAATTTCGCATCAAAGACTTTATTTTTGTATACATAGTTTTCATCTTTGATTTCTTGTTTCGCATCAGCGTCATTACCTGAAATCTTTGATAGATTCTGTGTATGAACATTCTTTATTTCAACTAATAAATCGCTATATCTCTTTGCGGCAAGAGACTTTTCTGCAACACAACTTGCGACAACCTTTGAATAGTATTCCTT
>JABZLU010000263.1:0-1741 GCA_015256605.1 Solobacterium sp. | reverse complement strand
AAGGTGAATCGTGTACGCATGATTGCGGCAGTGTTGTCATGTTTCTTAGCTGCGTTAGGTGGTGCATATCTTTCGATGGGATATATGTCATTCTACTCCAGTAACATGGTCGCATCTCGTGGATGGATTGGTATTGCGGCTGCAGCCGTAGGTGGAAATAACCTTGGTGTTGTAGTATTTGTGACGATGATTTTCTCAGTTGCACAAGCGATTGTAAATGTGCTGTTGCTAGAAGGCTTACCATCGGAATTAGTAAATATTATTCCTTACGTATCCGTATTGGTAATCTTGATTATCATCGGTATTCGTACAAAGAAACAACTAAAAGCGAAAGCATAGTTTTTTGATTCATTCGCTATGAAGGCAGACTATAAAAGGTCTGTCTTTTAGTTGATTTCTATATATTTCATTGTTTCAACATTTCTTGTTTTAGTTTAAAATGGAGATACATAATCGGAGGGTTAAAAATAATGGATTATAAACAAAGATATGAAGAATGGGTTCAAATGCTACCTGAGGGTGACCCCCTGAAAGATGAATTGTTGGCTATCAAGGATGATGACAATGAAATCAAAGAACGTTTTTATCAAAATTTAGCATTTGGTACTGCTGGTTTGCGTGGCATTGTTGGTGCTGGTACAAACCGCATGAACTTCTATACAGTTGGTAAAGCAAGTCAAGGTATTGCAGAATATATCTGTGCACAAGGTCAAGAAGCGATGGATAAGGGTATTGTTATTGCGCATGAGCCAAGACATTTTTCAAAGGAATTCTCACAATTATCTGCTGGCATTTTCGCAGCTAACGGAATTAAGACTTATGTATTTCCGGATTTACGTCCAACGCCTGAACTTGCGTTTATGATTCGTAAGTTAGGTACAACATCTGGTATTAACATTACTGCTTCTCATAATCCGAAGGAGTATAATGGCTATAAAGCTTATTGGAGTGATGGCTGTCAAGTAAGTAGTACTGTTGCGGATGGCATGGAAGAAAGAATCAACGCAGTTGATATCTGGAATGGTATTAAGAAGTCCGACTTCAATGAAGGCGTAGCTTCTGGCAAGATTGTTGTATTATCTGAAGAATATGACCGTGCATATCTAGATTTAGTAGAAAGTCTAGCGATTCACAGTGGTGATGAAATTGACTTAGATATTCCACTTGTATATACACCACTCAATGGTGCAGGTTCGATACCTTTTGCGACTATGATGAAGGACCGTGGATTTACGAACTGGCACATCGTACCAGAACAGAAGGACCCAGATCCAGACTTTACAACAGTAGGTTATCCTAATCCTGAAAGTCCAGCAGCCTTTAAGATGAGTGAAGATCTTGGTAAGAAGGTTGGCGCAGAATTATTAATGGCTACTGACCCAGATAGCGATCGTTTCGCAATTGAATTGCGTGATGATGATGGCAACTATATTCCATTAAATGGTAACCAGACAGGATACTTATTAGTAAATTACATTTTAGAAGGTCACAAGAGTGCAGGAACATTACCTGAAAAGGGTGTCATGATTAAGTCTATCGTTACTTCTACTATGAGTACCGTTATGGCAAATGCGTATGGCGTTGAGATGTATGAAGCATTAACGGGTTTCAAGAACATCTGTGGACGTATTCCTGCATTACTTGAACAGGGATATACATATCTTTTTGGTTATGAAGAGTCTGTAGGTTACGCAGCTAGTGTAGATATCCGTGATAAGGATGGTATCTCCGCAGGTATGTT
>JABZLU010000262.1:0-1743 GCA_015256605.1 Solobacterium sp. | reverse complement strand
TTTTACTTAAGCATGCAAGATAGGATTGAGGAGTACAGAGTATTCTCGATCACCATAAAAAATAAAGAGTTAGATTGGAACTATCAGCAGAAGGAGTTTACTTCTGCTGATAAGTTCTATGAATGGATAGCAGATGCGAAAAGAGTCGCACTTATCTATGATACAGATTTCAACCCGAAATATAACGATGACTTTGTGACTATACAGACTTGTCTAGATGCATATTCTTCGAAAAGAGTTATCTTACTAGCAGTAAAGACTAGGGAATATACAATGGAAAATGATTCATTTTAAAGTAAAAATTTTAATACGTAGATGATATAATGCTAGTAATAGTGAGGTGCTATATGAAGATAATCTTAGACAAAAGTTTGGAAGCTCTTGGCGTAAAACATGTTGTAATTGGTATCGCTAAGAACGTTGATCCAAACGCAGAATTAACACCAGCATTTTTACAAAAACAAAAAGAGGTGGAAGAGTGGGCGCTACAGTGTAACATTGACGAAGTACTACAACACCCTTTTATTCAGGGATACATTGAACTAATGCAGAAGGTTGGTAGAAGTATTAAGAAGAATCCACCAACTATTCCAGCATTTATTCGTAATATTCAACACCGTGGCGCTCTGCTTCATGTCAATAGTATCGTTGATATCTATAATGTTGAGACACTAAAGTCTTTCTTAGCGATTGGTGGTCATGATTTCGATAAGATTCAAGAACCTCTCTTGTTTACTGTTAGTCAAAAAGAAGATACATTCTTACCGATTTGTTCAACTCCAAAACATGTTGCAGAGACAGATTATCTCTATCGTGATAGTCAAGGCATCTTAGCTTGGATGGGTGTTAGAGATGGCGAAAACTATAAGTTTGATGATACTACCAAAAATGCTATCTTCATTATCCAAGGAAATGGAAATACGCCAGTTGAAGATAGAGTAGAAGCACTACGTCGTATCGAACATGATTTGAGGGAATGTATGCCAGCATTAGAGTTTGAGACAATTATTGTAGATGCAGAATAGATTCTTATATAAAAATTTCTGAAATCAAAGGATGAAATGAATTGAAATTCTTAGCATAAGACTATACAGTTATTTTGCTAAGGGGGCAAAGAGATGTCTGAAGAAATACTAAAAGAAAATATGAATGAAGAAAGACTGCGTCATATGATTGAAGCTAGTGAGGCTGCAGAACTTTCTGAATATATCAAAGAGAATAATCCGATTGATGTAGCACAAGCTGCTGAATATCTTGATGATGAAGAACTATGGAAAATGTGTAGTATTTTATCTTCAGAGGATATTGCCTCCGTGTTAGAACAAGCAGATGATGATCTTCGTGTTCGCTTTACATATGCACTGTCTAATAATGAACTTCTTGAAATCTTTAGCAGTATGGCACAGGATGATATCGCCGATATTATTGGAGATTTAACAATTGGTAGACGCAAAACAATTGTAAATCTGATGAAGGATAACGACCGAACAGAAATTACAAATCTGTTGGAATATCCTGCAGATACGGCTGGTGGTATTATGACGACCGCCTACATCGCAATTAGGGAAGATTTAAAAGTCATCGAAGGACTAGAGAAAATCCGTGAGATTGGTCCTAAGATAGAAGTTATTGAAACAATTTTTGTTGTTAACGCAAGAGGGCAGTTGATTGGTACTGCAGATTTACGTGATATCTTATCTTCTGATAAAAATATAATGATGGCTGATATCACAAAGGAAAACT
>JABZLU010000261.1:0-1786 GCA_015256605.1 Solobacterium sp. | reverse complement strand
ACTTATATTATAGTCCTTTTTTAGAAAATAGTTCAAAATATGTGATGACAGTGGGAAACATGTGAAAATCTGAAAAAAAATAATAATTTTTCAGTAGAAAATAGTGTAATTTTTTAAAACTACTTTATAATATTGAATGTTATTTTGTAGGAATGGAAAGATATTAACTTATGAATTTATCGTATAACGCTTTAGGTTATTTGGTTATATTTCTGCCGATTACGATGTTGTTATATCAGATTGTAAAACAGAAGTATCGATGGATTGTGCTGTTACTTGCAAATCTTGTCTTCTTCGGAGTCTGGTCACAATGGTTGGTAGTATATTGTTTAGTTACAACACTTATTACCTTCTTCATCGGTAAGAAGTTAGGTGAGATGAAAAAGGCACCAGAAGGTGTAGATAAAAAAGTATTTAAGAAAAAGAAGAGTCGTATTTTAACTGCTGGAATCTTGTTGAATCTTGCGGTGTTATTAGCTCTCAAGTATACAAACTTTTTTGCGACAGGTATCTTTGCGGTGTTCCAGCAATCATTTACACCGTTAAAGATTTTGGTTCCAATTGGAATTAGTTACTATACATTACAACTTGTTTCTTATCTTGCGGATATCAATAGCGGGAAGATTGAACCGGTACAGTGCTATGCAAAGTTATTGTTGTTTGCGACATTCTTTCCAACACTAGTGGAAGGTCCTATCGCTCGTTTCTCTGAGATTGGTGAAACTTTAACAGAAGGAAAGTCGATTGATCAAGAGAATATGATTATTGGATTTGAACGTATTCTTTGGGGTATGTTTAAGAAGGTTGCGATTGCGGACCATTTGGCACCTGTTGTATCTTCCATCTTTGCTTCACATGATTCATCGGGTGGACTTGTACTAGTTGTCGCTATCTTCTGTACGATTCAGTTGTATATGGACTTTTCAGGATCAATTGATATTGCGATTGGTAGTGCAAGAATCTTTGGTATTGTATTACCAGAGAACTTTACACAGCCGTTCTTTGCGAAAGGTGCTTCGGATTTCTGGCATCGTTGGCATATTACATTAGGTACATTCTTTAGAGACTATATCTTCTATCCAGTATCTCTTTCAAAGCCAGTGATGAAGTTAACAAAGTGGTGTAAAAAACATCTAGGTAAGACCGTCGCAAAGTATATTGGACCTGCGATTGCGTTATTCTGTGTATGGATATCAAATGGTTTGTGGCATGGTCCACAATGGAATTATATTCTGTATGGTATTTATTACTTCATCTTGATATTCGCAGAATTATTTATGGAGAAGCCTACTGAGAACTTCTGTAAGAAGTTCCATATTAATCAAAACGGATTTGGATATCGTATCTTCCGTTTTGTAAAGTTAATGATTATCGTATGTTTTGGTGAGATGGTATTTGCGGCTTCTTCTGGAGCACAGATTATCACGATGATTCAATCTCTATTTACACGCTTTGATTGGGCGGATGCTTGGTCAACCATTCCATATCTTGGTATGGATGCGTGGGATTACATTACCGTTGGAGTTGCGTTTGTGATTGTGGTGATTGTGGATGTCTTAAAAGAAATTGGTTATCCAATTCGTAAAGTATTTGAAACAAAACCACTCGTTATACGATGGAGTATTTTGTATCTTGTGATATTCTATATTATATTCTTCGGTGCATATGGACCGGGATATGATATTATCAAAATGATGTACGCTGGATTCTAGCGTCAAAAGGAGAAAAAACATGGAAGAACTATTAGAAATTTTAAACGATATTAAAGATGATGCGGATTTTAAAC
>JABZLU010000260.1:0-1787 GCA_015256605.1 Solobacterium sp. | reverse complement strand
TCAATTCATCTGGTTCTAATTCCTTCTTGATCTTCGCAAGAATCTCATACTTACATTGTTCGATTGCGCCCTTTTGTACAATGACCGTAAATGTATCAACCGTAATCGGTACACTCTCAATCGAAATATGATACTCCTCAAAGATGAATAATAATCTTCGTAAAAAGCCAACTTCTGTAGAACTATGACTCTTTACAACTGTAAAGGAAGCGTAATCTCTTCGACCCGTAATACCTGTAACCGTTGAAGTTCCATTGGCTTTATCATACTCTTCACAATCATCTTGAATGAATGTGCCAGGATTGTCTGGATCATTTGTATTCAAGATATGAATCGGAATATTCTTTTCACGAACTGGGAAAATCGCATCATCATGAAGTACATTAGCACCCATGTAGCTCATTCCACGTAGTTCACTATACGTAATCACTGGAATTTGATGTGGGTTATCGATAATACGAGGATCAGCCACCAATATTCCAGACACATCAGTCCAGTTTTCATAAACTTCCGCATCTACGATATTTGCCAATATTGAACCAGTAATATCACTACCCCCACGACTCATCACTTTGATTTGTCCATTTGGTAAAGCACCATAGAAACCAGGGATAACATACTTCTGATTCATATCCACTAGTTTATCTAGATTCTGCTTAATCTTCTCAAAGTCAAAATCCCCATTATACTTAAACGCAATTACATCTTTCGCATCCAAAAATTTTGCGCCTAAATATTCAGCCATGCATCTAGCAGTTAAATACTCCCCACGTGAAACGATGTAATCAACAGGCGCATGTGTATCTAACATCTCTTTGACACTTGCGAATTCTTTTTCTAGATCAATCTTTAACGCAAGTGAATCACAGATACGTTGATATTTCTCTTTTACAAGATTAAAAATTGTCTCGTAGGATACACCATAGTTAATATGTGCATGTAAAAGATAAAGTAAATCAGTCACTTTATAATCATCACGATTTTCTTTACCACACGCACTTACGACAATAAACTTACGATTTGAATTCGCATCCACAATGCGCTTTACTTTTTCAAATTGTTCTTTACTAGCTACTGATGAGCCACCAAATTTACTTACAATCATGCATTACCTCCGCTACAAATACCGCATCATCTACCAATTTTTCAATCAAAGAAGATAGTTGTACAAAGGATATCTTCTTTGTAATGCATGTATCTTCATCAATTCGTTCCTCAATCAAACCTTGGATATTATCAAGATTGATTGAACGAACATAGAATGAGGATACGCGACTCGTATTATCGATGCGAGTACTCAATTCTGATGCTACTACGATATCTTGTTTATATACTAAATCAATCAAGTCCTGTACAACCGCATGTGCTGTTGGATAAGAACCTGCGCCTTGACCAACATAAGTCATCTTACCAAGTGTTCTTGAATCACTTTCGATTGCGTTGAAGTTTGCCGGTATTGTCGCAAAAAGATTCTGTTTTGGAATAAAGGTTGGGATAACCGTAGCACTAACACCATCCTCTAACTTTATACCTGTACCGATAAGTTTACATACGTAATCATGCGTGCATGCATACGCAATATCTCTAGCACTTATAGAACGAATCCCATAGATATCAATATCATGAACACTTGTAAGTACACCAAATCCCTTGCAGCTTGATAGCACCACTTTGTACGCTGTATCCATGCCATCAATATCATCTGATGGATCAAACTCCGCATATCCACAATCCTGTGCTTCCTTTAAGGCTACCGCAAACTCTGAACCCTCATCACTCATCTTAGT
>JABZLU010000025.1:0-9230 GCA_015256605.1 Solobacterium sp. | reverse complement strand
CTTCTTAGATGTCTCTGGGAAGAATGGTTCCATCAATACAGCTGCGATGCGTACAGATTCTAATAAGTTATAGAGAACTGTCGCAAGTCGTTCAATCTTTTCGGAATCCTTCGCAAGTGCCCAAGGTGTTGTCTCATCGATGTACTTATTACATCTAGAGAATAAATCAAGAATATCTTGGATTGCGTCAGCCACTCTAAGTTCATCCATCTTCTCGATAACCTTCTTCACAGTGCCTGTAGCTACTGCCTTCAGTTCATCATCAATTGGTTCACTAACATTTGGATTCGCAACAACTCCACCAAAGTACTTATTCTGCATGGAGATTGTACGATTCACTAAGTTACCTAGGTTATTCGCAAGGTCACTGTTAATACGTTCAATCATTAGGTCATATGTCACATGTCCATCTTGTGCAAATGGCATCTCATGTAACATGATGAAACGAACAGCGTCTACACCAAACAACTTCACTAAGTCATCCGCATAAATCACATTACCATGTGACTTAGACATCTTAGAATCACCAATCAATAGCCATGGGTGACCAAATACCTGCTTAGGTAATGGTTCATTCAATGCCATTAACATAATTGGCCAATAAATTGTATGGAAACGAATAATGTCCTTACCTATCAAATGAAGATCAGCTGGCCAGTATTTCTTATAGAGTTCATCATGATTACCATCCACATCATATCCAAGCCCTGTAATATAGTTGGATAATGCATCAATCCAAACGTATACAACGTGCTTTGGATCAAACTCTACTGGAATTCCCCACTTAAAGGATGTACGTGATACACAAAGATCTTGTAATCCTGGTTTTAAGAAGTTGTTTACCATTTCATTCTTACGGCTTTCTGGTTGAATGAAGTGAGGATGTTCATCGATATACTTCATCAACTGGTCAGCGTACTTACTCATCTTAAAGAAGTAAGCTTCTTCTTTCATTGGTACAACTTCACCACCACAAACAGGGCACTTACCTTCTTCTGTTAACTGACTCTTTGTGTAGAAGGCTTCATCTTCTTGACAATATAAGCCTTCATAATATCCCTTATAGATATCACCCTGGTCATAGAACTTCTTAAAGATCTTCTGTACTTGTCTTTCATGTGATTCATCTGTAGTACGAATGAAGTAGTCATAAGAAGTATTCATAACATCAAACTGTTGTTTGATGACTGCTGCGACATCATCTACGAATTGTTTTGGTGTCTTACCTGCAGCCTTTGCCTTCTCTTCTACCTTTTGCCCATGTTCGTCGGTTCCTGTTTGGAAACGTACATCATAGCCTTCTGCACGTTTAAATCTAGCGATTGCGTCTGCTAGTACAATCTCATAAACATTTCCGATATGTGGTTTTCCTGATGTATATGCGATTGCGGTTGTAATGTAATACGGTTTTTTGTTTTCCATTTTTGCGTACCTCCTCAAAATAAAAGACATCCCAAATGAAAGGACGTCTTGCACGCGTTACCACCTTTGTCTTGCGGATGAATCGATCATCTGCCTCTCTTCGTTGTAACGGACGTCTCCGGATCATACTCTTCGCATGACCAGCTCCAAGACCATGTTCCATTTCCCCTTCATGCATGTTTTCACCTACCACATACTCTCTACGTTTCTAAGAAAATGTACTCTTCTTTTCATTGCTGTTATCGGTATTATTATACGTTGAAAGTACATTTTTGCAAAGACACAGAATATATCTTTTATGTTGTTTGAAATCTTTTCTATCGCCTTTATTCATGCGGTCTGCATAAATAAATCTTGTTTTTTTAACATTGCCAGTATATCATAATAAAGAATACAGGATTTACTTCCGTATCATAGAATAGGAGATTCAAAGGCACAATGGCAACAGGCAAGGTAAAATGGTTTAATGCTGAAAAGGGCTACGGATTCATCACAACTGATGAAGGTAAGGACGTTTTCGTTCATTACTCAGCAATTCAGAGTGAAGGATTCAAGACACTTGATGAAGGCGCTGCAGTAAGCTTCGACATCACAGAGTCTAATCGTGGACCACAGGCTTCCAACGTAACAAAGCTCTAATTAAGAACATTGTACGAACAAAAGAACGGTTTATCCGTTCTTTTTTTGTTGATAAGCACAAGAAAAGATGGCATATTACCATCTTTTTTGTATCTCTTATTTAAAACTGTCGAATGAGTATTCTTCATATACCTTGGATACAGGTGTATGATTTTCGATTGATTCAATTGTATTCGCAAGCATTTCTGCAATTGATAATACTTGAATCTTTGTCGTACTTGCCTTTTGATCTTCACGAAGTGGAATTGTATCTGTAATCACCATCTTTGTAATAGGTGAGTTTTCAATCTTCGCAATTGCATCACGTGAGAATACGCCATGTGTAATTCCAGTATAGATATCCTTAGCACCATGACGCTTTAAGATTTCACATCCTGCCACAAGGGAACCTGCTGTATCACAGATATCATCAATCACGATGCATATCTTATCCTTTACATCACCAATGATGTTCTGTGCTTCTACCATGTTTGGCTTTGGACGACGTTTATCAATAATTGCGATAGGTGCATCTAATAAATCAGCGACTCTTCTAGCACGTGTAACTCCACCATGATCTGGTGAAACAACTACCAATTCTTCTTTTGGAATCTCTAATTCCTTGAAGTAGCTTGCTAGCATTGGTACTGCTGTAATATCATCGATTGGAATATCGAAGTAACCCTGAATCTGTGCAGCGTGTAAGTCAAATGTTACAACACGGTGAGCCCCTGCAACCTGTAATAGGTTTGCGACTAGCTTCGATGTAATTGGCTGACGTGGTTTAGCTTTACGATCCTGACGAGCATAACCGTAATAAGGCATAATAACGTTAATTTCTCCTGCACTTGCACGTTTACATGCATCGATGCAGATAAGAACTTCCATCAAACGTTCTGATACTGGGTTGCATGTTGACTGAATGATGAAAACAGAACGACCTCTAACAGATTCTTGTGGTTCGACTAAAATCTCACCATCTGCGAAATGTTCAACCTTGATCTTACCTAAAGGTAATCCCAAATGCTTACAAATAGACGCTGCTAGATCGGTGCTTGATGTTAGAGCGAATACGACAGTTTCCTTAACCATGATTTTCCTCTTCTCCCATATGAATGTTGTATATCCTTATTAATTAAAGATGTTTTATAACTATTCGTCAACCCTTACGGCGTACAAATGGTCCGACTGTTTCAGCTTTTGAAACATTTGTGTCTTCTAACCATGTGCCTGGTAAAATTTCTGCGTAATCTTCAACAGTTACATCTCCATATAGATATGTATTAGGGTGGATAATTACATCAGTCCCAAATGTTACATTTGGTCCAATATATGTTGTATTAGGATCACAGATTGTAACACCCTTCTTCATCCACTCTGTGTTGATTCTCTCTTGCATATATTTTGCGGCATGTGCTAATTCCACATTTCCATTAATTCCTTGTACTTCTTGCCAATCATCACATGGAATTGCGACAACCTTCTTACCTAGTTTCTTTAAAATCTCAACTAAATCCGTTAGATAGTATTCGTTCTGGGCATTATTATTATTCAAATGCTTGAGACCTCCAAATAGAGATTGGTTATTGAAGGCATAGATACCTGTGTTAATTTCACGTACTGCCTTTTCCGCATCATTTGCATCTTTGAACTCAACAATCTTTTCAACTGTTCCATCCGCATTACGAATGACACGACCATACGCTCCATTGTCTTCCGGAATTGCAGTGAGTACTGCCATATCCGCATCACCAATCAAATCATATAATTTCTGGTATGTTTCTGGTTTTACACATGGTGTATCTCCACTAGCAACTAGAGTAATACCCTCTTCATTTGCAAGTTGTTGAGCCTGCATAACCGCATGACCTGTACCAAGCTGTGGCTCCTGTACTGCAAACTCACACTTTCCCGCCATTGCAGTTTCAACTTCGTCATGTTTATAACCAACAACACATACAATTCTTTCTGTTCCAGATTTCTTTAAACTGTTGATAACCATGCCTAACATTGGTACTTCTAAAATCTTATGTAATACCTTTGGTAATTCTGAGTGCATGCGAGTTCCTTTTCCACCCGCCATAATAATTGCGTTCTTCATTTTGTTTTCTCCTATATTTCATGCAAGCATGATTTATCGCGTATGTACTGTTGTCTTTCTGACAAAGTATCTCTTCTTTTTTAATATATCAATGGAACGATCCAATAACTCTACATCTTTTGTAATACCAAATACAGTTGAACCACTACCTGACATCAGTACACCATCAAAGCCTAAGTCCAATAAGTCTTGTTTTGCCTTTCGGATTTCTGGCACAAGTGTCATTGCGGCATTTTCCATCGAGTTACCTAAACTGCTGATGATGCCATCATAATCATTGTATTCCAGCGCTTCTTGCATCGCCTTACAATCCGAATGAATACCTTCTTGTTCATCTACGATATGGAAAGCTTCCGCAGTCGATACACCCTTGCGTGGTTTTATCAGTAATAAGTAGAAATCTGGACTACATGAGAAAGTTGTAATCTTCTCACCAATCCCTTCCACAAATGCAGGTCGATTGAGGATACAGAATGGCACATCTGCACCAACTTCCTTACCAACCGCAATCATCTCATCTTTTGTAAGATGTAGATTACACATACGATTGATCATACGTATCGCTGCAGCCGCATCTGCACTACCACCCGCAAGACCAGCTCTTGTAGGAATATGTTTCTCCAAACGACAACGGAATTCTTCTGTGATATTATACTTTTCCTGCATGATATGAATTGCCTTTATAATCGTATTCTTATCGTTGATAGGTAAGTAATCACGATTCAATTCCAGTGTCGTTTCTTCCGAAAACTCCATTTCTAAAACATCATAGAAATTAATCGGAACCATAATCATTTTTAAATCATGGTAGCCATCTTCACGTTTTCCCACAACATCTAAACACAAATTAATTTTTGCGTATGCTCGCTCTTTCATTTCATGACCTCATGAATTTGTTTTAATTCATCGATAGTTAATTCCTGTGCACGTTTATTTACAGGGATATTTGCCTTCTCTAGTATCTCTGTTGCCTTAGAACCGTCATCCACATATTCTTTCAGATTATTGTATATAGTCTTACGACGCTGCTTGAAACATGCACGTACTAATTCGAAGAAATCTCGAATCTCTTCATTACTTGCGTCGTTATTCTTTCTTGCGAATTGGATAATAACACTATCGACAGCTGGAGATGGATTAAAGGATCTTCCTGGCACTGTAAATAAACGCTTGATATCGAATAAATATTGCCCCTCTACAGATAAGGCATTGTATTCAGGATCCTTTGGTTTTGCGACAAAGCGGTCACCAACTTCCTTTTGTACCATAACCGTAATATAAGAGATATCTGGATTTTCAAATATCTTAAATAATACTGGTGTTGTAATGTAGTATGGTAGGTTTGCACATACGGATACAGTCTTATACTTTTCTTTTAATTCATGTACAACTTGATCTAAATCACATATTAAGAAATCTTGCAAGATAATCTCTACATTGGAATAGTCTTCTAAAGTATGTTGTAGTACTGGAATTAAACCTTCGTCAATCTCAAATGCAAGTACGTGTTGAGCATGCATTGCGAGCTGTTCGGTTAAACTTCCAATACCTGGACCAATTTCGATAACTGCACCTTCACAATGTGACATTTCAGCACAGCGTTCTACGATAATTGGATCAACCAAGAAGTTCTGGCCAAAGCCTTTCTTCGCTCGTAATCCAAATTGGTCTAGTATCTCTTTTGTGCGAGATGGTGTTGAAATTAATTTTTTCATTGATCTATAACCTCTCGTAATTCTTCTTTGCAAACCGCAATACAGTTTAGCCTTGCAAGCATGGTTTTCGCATTACCATCTCCAACATGGTAATATTCGCCCACTTTACGTCGAACTTCCGCACTATCTGATTGTCCACTTAAGCCAAGTTCAAATAAGTCGCTCATCGTTAAATTACCTTTTGGTTTATCGGTGATAGTTACAACATTCTGTAGCGCATTCCACAACGTTTCTTTATCCGCATGTTCAATACCAACCTTCTTCTCTGTACGTGCATTATGCTTATCCACAAATGCATTTTTACAATTAGGAACATGTTGATTAATAATATGACGAATTTGATTCCCTGGTGTATCTGGATCAGTAAAGACAATTACACCTCGTGTGCTTGCGGCATAGCGTATCTGTTCAATAACTTTATCATTGATACTACTGCCACCTGTCTCTATCGTTTCACAATCAAAGTATTTCTTTAATTGTTGTGTATCGTGTCTACCTTCCACAACAATTATCTCATGAATGCGATCCATCTGCTTCCTCCAAGAATCTAGTCCAGTTGGCATCGATTTGTGCAGCCATATCTTCAACTGGAATATTTCGAATCTCTGCCATCTTTTCTACAATGTATGGAATATTAGATGGTTCATTTCGAGTTCCACGGACTGGAACTGGTGCCATGTATGGTGCATCTGTTTCACTCAGTAAGTAATTTAAGTCGATTGTCTCTACGACATCTACAGAGTGTCTTGCGTTTTTGAATGTTAACGCACCACCCAGTGCAATATAGTAGCCTAACTTCGTAAATTCTTTTGCCATCTCTTTTGAACCAGGGAAACAATGTAATAATCCCTTCCAGTGATGTTTCTTCATAATATCAAAGGTATCCTGCATAGCATCTCTAGAATGTACCAAGATTGGTTTATTTACTTCTCTAGCAAGTTCGATTAACTTTGCGAAGTACTCACGCTGTACTGCACGTTCAGCTTCGTCTGTAACCCAGTGGTACTCTAGCCCAATCTCTCCAATCGCAGTTACCATTGGATCTTTGGCTAACTCACAAAATTCATTCCAGTATTTTTCATCTATCTTTGTCACATCTTCTGGAAAGATACCCGCCGCAACCTTATAGTTTTCTGGGTTGCGTTTAACAAATTCGATTGCTCGTTTTGTTTCTTCTAGTGATAATGTAATAATCATTAATTTATCCACATGCTTTTCTTTACAGCGTGCGATAACGTCTTCTAAATCTTCTTGAAACTCTTCTCCCATCAAATGACAATGGGTATCTACATAATGTAATTCACTCATCTTATTTCCCTAAACAGAAGCGTGAGAAGATTTCATCTAAGAGATCTTCCTTGCCTGCCTTTCCAGTAATCTGTCGTAATGCAGTCCACGCCTTTTCTAAATCGATTGTTACTAAGTCAAGCTCCACCCCTGCATGTAATGCATTTACTGCATCGTTCATTGCTTGTTCTGCTTGTAATGCATAGCCAATCTGTCTTTCGTTATTTAGTGTATCGCTATTGGCTGCGATATATTCACTATGATATTTCTCTACAATCGCATTTGTTAGTTCTGTAATATCTTTTTGAATAGCACTGATAGAAATGCCTGCATGCATACTATCTTTATCCTTCTTATTGTATACAACGATACGATTATGATTCTTTGTCTTTTCTAATAGTTCTTGATCTTCTTCGGTTAATTCTTCAGAACCATCTAACACAACAATCACAAGCTGTGCTTTTTCTAATGCTTGTAAGGATTTGGTAATACCAATCTGTTCAATCGCATCATCACTCTTACGAATACCTGCGGTATCGATTAGATTTAATGTGATTCCATTCAGTCTTACAGTTCCTTCCACAAGGTCTCTTGTCGTTCCAGCCACATCCGTAACGATAGCTTTATCTTCTTCCAACAACGCATTCAATAAGGAAGACTTACCAACATTTGGTCTACCCAAGATAACGGTGTTAATCCCCTCTTTAATCACTGCAGATTGTTGGGCTGTTACGATAATCTGATGAATATCATCAATCCACTTCTCTGCCTTTGGTAGAATTTCTTCCTCTGTTAATTGATGTACATCATCATACTCAGGATAATCAATATTTACTTCGATATTCGAAATGATTTGTGTCAAATCTTCTTCCAATGGTCGCATTAGTTTTGCGACAGAACCTTTTAGTGAATGAATTGCACTCTTCGCGTTAATTTCATCCTTTGCCCAAATTAAATCATTGATACCTTCTGCTTGAGACAAGTCCATCTTTCCACTAAGAAATGCACGTTCCGTAAATTCTCCACGTCGTGCCATACGTGCACCTGCACCAAGAATTAGGGACAATACTTTTCTTGTGATATAGACGCCACCATGACAAGAGATTTCCACAACATCTTCACCAGTATAGGATTTCGGTGCACGGAAAAGGCTGACGAGTACTTCGTCAACAGATTCATTCCCTTCTTTGATAGTTGCGTAATGGATTGTATATCCCTTGGCATTTCTAAAATCTTTACCTGTTAAATCAGTAACGATTTGAATTGCGTCACTACCAGAAATACGAATGACGGAGATGGCTCCCATCGCATCGGCAGTGGCGATTGCGGCTATAGTATCCTGAAACATGCTGTCCCTCCAGTTTTCCACTATTATTGTACTAGTTTTATCCATTCTCTGCATGACATCTCAGCAGATTTTTCAATGTGTGCTAAGATTAAGCCATGAAACTATCAAATTCTATCCAAAATGCCCTCAATGAAATGGGCTACCATTCCCTATTACCGATTCAAGAAACTGTCATTCCAATGATTCAAGAAGGGAAAAGTTTATTTGTGCTAGCCAAAACGGGTAGTGGTAAAACTGCTTCCTATCTCATACCTGCGATTGAGCAAGTCCATGAGAACGATGATTTTACTTCTGTTTTAATTGTCGCTCCAACACGTGAACTCGCAATTCAAATCTCATTAGAGGCGAAGCTATTAGCTTCTTATACAAAAGTGCATATCGTAACGTTAATTGGTGGTATGGATTCCAATCAACAACTCAACGCACTACGTCATCGTCCGCATATCATTATTGGAACTCCTGGTAGATTATTAGATTTATATACACAAGCTGCCTTTGATCTTTCAAAGTTATCACTGTTTGTCATTGATGAAGCTGATCAAGTTTACTCGACTGGTCAATCAGAAGAAGTGAATCAATTACGAAAAGAAATTCATGGTGTTCAAACAATTTGTTTATCTGCCACAAAAAATGACACAATTCAAACTTACTTTGATACTCCATTTGAAGAGGTACTTCAAGGCAGTATGGCCATTAACGAGAAGATTTATTCGTACTATCTTGAAACTGAGGATAAGAA
>JABZLU010000259.1:0-1791 GCA_015256605.1 Solobacterium sp. | reverse complement strand
GGTATAAAGACCACCAGAGAGGTTCTTTTCACCCTTAGCTTGCTTATCCTTAAACTGTGTCATACGATTTAATTCACCCATATAGGTATGACAACACATAATAAACCCAAGTTGTGCATGTTCCTTAACGTCTGTTTGAAGGAAGATTGTAGCTTTGTTAGGGTCAAGTCCACAAGCTAGATATAACGCTACACAATCCTTCAAATTCTTTTGTAGTTCTTGTGGATTCTGTGGAATCGTAATACAGTGTAAGTTCGCGATAAATGCAAACATTTCATATTCGTTCTGTGATTCCACAAAGTGTCGTAAGGCACCAATATAGTTTCCTAAGTGCAATTGTCCAGTTGGTTTAATACCGCTTAACATTCTTTTCATAGTGCGTTCTCCTTGAAATTAAAAACGTCTCTTCAATCATATTGAAGGGACGCATGAGACGATATGCGCGGTACCACCCGACTTATCCAAAAGGATCACTTAATTTGGGATAACGGACCTCCGGTATTCTATAAGTGGAACTCCAAACATACTTTGTCGAAATATCAGTTTACACCAAACACTGACTCTCTGGGAAATCAACGCGTAATTGCATTCCGAATACACGATGATTCTAACACAAATTAATATAATTGATAAGTTGTTTTTGATTGTACATTTGCGAAGCATATTTTTTGCATGTTATACTCGTAGAGTAAGCGTAATTTTATATACATGACAATTAATCTTTCATGCATGTTGATAGGGGGGATTTAACGATATGTTAGAGGTTAACAATTTAACAAAGAAATATAAGAAGGTAGCAGCAGTTGATCAGATTAGTTTTACAGTACCTAGTGGAAAAGTTGGTATTTTACTAGGGCCTAACGGTGCTGGCAAATCTACAACAATCAAGAGTATTGCAGGTTTACTGCGTTATGAGGGTGAAATTAAGATTAATGGTTTACCATCAAAGACGGTGGATGCCAAGAAGGTATTTGCGTATGTAACAGATAAAGAAGTAGAAAAACTTTTGATTCGATTTGAAATGTTGGATAAGAAAGACTAACTTGGAGATGAGTTATCGAAAGGTATGATGCAGAAAGTGAGTATCATCTGTGCTTTGTGTATTAAGCCTGAGGTTATTTTATTTGATGAACCTATGGTAGGCTTAGATCCTGCTGCCATCAAGGAACTTAAAAAAGTAATCTTTGAAATGAAAGATAAAGGTGTAACGGTTCTTCTAAGTACACATATGCTTGAGATGGTTCAGGAGTTGTGGGATATTCTTTATATTATGGACCACGGTAAAGTAATTGGTACTTACGAAAACGATGGAACACAGAATCAAAATATTGAAGACTTGTTCTTTTCTTTAACAGATAAAGAAGATGAAAAGGAGTCTCAAGAATGAATGCCTTATTCTACTTACATAAACGCATATTGATTAATGGATTCAAGCGCTCAATTCGAAAGCCGGCTTTTGTATTAATGTTAATTGCCGCAATTGCTTATTTTGTATTACTCGTCGCTGGTTATAAAAGTTTTTTCAATAAGATTGGTATTACAAACGCATCAGAATTTATTGTGTTAATTATGGTGATACAACTGTATTTAGGTGTTCCAGGCTTGATACAGTACTTCAAGCGAAAAGGACTGTTGTTCCGAAAAGCAGATGTTCAATTTGTTTTTCAAGCTCCGATTCATCCAAAAGAAATTTTGTTGTTTAGTGGCTTGAGAAGTATTTTGGTTTCATCAATCTTTATGATTGTTTTCTGTATTTTTGGTTGTGTGTTGTATCCTGCAAGTACATTACAG
>JABZLU010000258.1:0-1799 GCA_015256605.1 Solobacterium sp. | reverse complement strand
GCTCTTGTATGTTTGACAACAATGACACGTCTTGTTGAAGAACAACGTAATGAAATTGGTACTCTACGTGCGCTTGGTTATACAAGGTGGCAGTGTACATCGAAGTATTTGTTTTATGCAATTTTCGCAACGATTATCGGTATTGTTGTTGGAAGTATACTAGGGCTTAGCTCCTTTCCACTGATTATTTATCATGCTTGGAGAATGATGTATATCTTACCTCCAATTCATTTTGTTATACCTTGGGGACTCATTGGGTTTACAGCGATGTTATTTATCTTTGCGATGAGTATTGCGACTTGGTTTGCATGCAAAGCAGATACACAGGATGTTCCATCACAACTGATGCGCCCGAAAGCACCACCGATGGGTAAGAAGACGTTCTTAGAAAATATTCCATTGATTTGGAATCATCTCAGTTTTACAGATAAAGTAACAATGCGTAATCTCTTTCGTTATAAGAAGCGTTTCTTTATGACAATCATTGGTGTAGCAGGATGCACTGCACTCATGTTAATTGGATTTGGTATTCGTGATTCCATTTCTAACATGGTTGATATTAATTTTAAAGAAATTATTCAGTATGATGGCATGGTGAACTTTGAAGATGACGCAAGTAATCAAGTAAAAGCAGAGGCACTAAAACAGATTCAATCAACTGAGAATGTTACGGATGCACAGATGGGTTTTGTTTATACGACAAAAACATATGATGATAAAGTAGATGAGACTGCAACTGTGCATGTGTTTGATAAAGAAAATGTAAGTCACGAATTTAACTTGCGTACACGTGTTGGTCATAAATCTATTTCACTTACAGATGATGGCGTTATCATCAACGAGAAGTTGGCGGAGAATCTGGGAGTACATATTGGAGATAAGATTACCATTGAAGATGCGGAAGGAAATCCACATGAGGTAAACATCAGTGGTATCACTGAGATGTATGTCAATCACTTTGTCTTAATGAGCCGCGAATATTATAAAGAAGTATTTGGCAAGGATGCTGGTATTAATACCGTTTATCTATCTACAATGGGTGATGAGGCAGCACAGAAGTTATTGGCAAATCAGATATCAACAATACAAGGTATTGAGGGTATTACTTTATACAGTGGACTACTGGATAACTTCTATTCTATGGTTAAAGGTTTAAATGGAATTATCTGGGTACTTATCTTCTCAAGTATGTTACTGGCATTTGTTGTGCTAAGTAATTTGATTACAGTCAATATCAGTGAAAGACAACGCGAAATAGCGACCTTAAAAGTTCTTGGCTTTAGAAGAAATGAAGTAAAGAAATATATCTTTAAAGAAAATAATTTGCTTGCTGGGATTGGTGGTATTGTTGGTATTCCGTTAGGTATCGCATTACATCGTTATATTATGAAAACGGTAGAAATGGATTATTTGATGTTTGGTAGAAATATTGAATGGGTTAGTTTCTTTTATGCATTTGTATTAACGATACTATTTAGTATGATTGTCAATTTTATGATGACCAAACGATTAAATGATATCCGTATGGTAGAGAGTCTAAAGAGTGTAGAATAATGAATTATACCTATATACTTGAATGTGAAGATAATACCTACTACACGGGTTGGACCAATGATTTACAGAAAAGATTTCAAGCCCATCTAAATGGGAAAGGGGCTAAGTATACAAAGTCACATCGACCTTTGCGCATCGCATATTACGAAATGCATGCGACGAAAAAGGAAGCGATGCGAAGAGAGTGGAGGATCAAACAAATGACAAAGAAAGAAAAAGTGCAATTAATTAAAAGTCCATTAACG
>JABZLU010000257.1:0-1807 GCA_015256605.1 Solobacterium sp. | reverse complement strand
GAAGAGACAAAGTGCCATTTATCTTATTGAAGGAAAGAACTGGGATTCAAATGTAGATGGTGAACATGGTAACTTTGACTACTTAATGGGTTGTGATATTGATTTTAAAAATCGAGAAGTATTACAAGAACTCAACCGTTGGGGTAAATGGTATTTAGATACTACCGGGATCAATGGTATGCGTTTAGATGCGGTTAAACATATTGATAACCAATTCTTTAAGAGTTGGTTACCTGACATGCGTGCATATAAAGGGGATAATTTCTTTGCGGTAGGTGAGTACTGGAATGGTGACCTTGGCAAGCTGCAGGAGTATCTTGCCGATGCGTCGGATTGTATGTCTTTATTTGATGTACCGCTACACTATCAGTTATTAAACGCATCCGATACAAATGGGAACTTTGATATGCGTCAGTTGTTCCAAGGAACACTAGTAGAAATAGATGCGTGGCATGCGGTAACCTTTGTGGATAATCATGATACAGAACCTGGACAGTCATTAGAATCCTTTGTCTTATCATGGTTTAAACCATTAGCGTATGCGTTAATTCTATTACGTATCGATGGGCTACCATGTGTGTTCTATGGGGATTTATACGGAATTCCTGCTAAGAATGTTCCTGCGGTAGCTGAGCTTCCTACATTAATGAAGATTAGAGAACTTTATGCTTATGGTGAACAACATGACTATTTCGATAATCCAGATGTAATTGGTTGGACAAGAAGTGGCAGTGATGAATTTAGTGGAAGTGGTTTGGCTGTTGTGTTAACGAATCGATATGGTGGCACTAAGAGAATGTATATCGGTACAAATCATACAGGAAAGGAATTTAGAGATATTCTAGGACACTGTTCCAATACAGTTATGATTGATGAAGAGGGTTGTGGAGAATTCTCCTGTATGGATGGAAGTGTTAGTGTATGGTTAGAAAAGACTTTAGAAGTCAAAGTAAGCCTTGACTAACAGAAATGTGTTCGGCGAAAATATAGTTGTAATTTGAGGGAGTAGCTGGCACATGCCAGTGCAGCAAGTCAACATACTGGTAAAAACCTGGCTTGTTTTAATTAGCGAGACTCATGATTACCTTTTTGGTAATACATGGTCTTTTTTTATTAACATGTTCCTTACCATATTCAAAAGGAGTGGATGGATATGATAAAACTATTAATACAAGCTGCTTTATTGGGTGTTGGTCTTGCGATGGATGCCTTCTCTGTATCAATGGCAAATGGTATGAACGAAAAGAAAATGGCAATATCTAGAATGATTCACATTGCCATTGTTTTTGCGGGTTTTCAATTTTTAATGCCAATGATTGGGTGGTTTGCGGTACATACGGTTTCTTCTGCTTTTACAATCTTTATGGATGTTGTACCATGGATTGCCTTAATCTTACTACTCTATATCGGTGGTGGGATGATTAAGGATGGATTTGAAGAAGAGGAAGAGAACGAAGCTGAATATGAAGCTAGTACTCGTAAACTTCTGATTCAAGGTATCGCGACTTCGATTGATGCGTTATCCGTTGGATTTACGATTGCAGACTATACATTATCCTCAGCGTTTATCACTTCAGTGATTATCGCAGTTGTAACATTTATTATCTGTTATGTGGGAGTATTACTAGGTAAGAACTTTGGTATGGCTTTTGCAAATAAATCATCCATCTTAGGTGGTATCATTCTTATCTTTATTGGGATTGAAATCTTTGTGACTGGGATTGGGTTATTGTAGAAATAACCTTTTTATTTCAAGCACTAGATGAAATGACGCTATATATTTATAGGTTGTTAAATTGTATAATAT
>JABZLU010000256.1:0-1810 GCA_015256605.1 Solobacterium sp. | reverse complement strand
TCCTTCTTTAGCTGAACTTATAATTGTTGTAGATGAATTTGCTGAACTGAAACGAGAAAGACCAGAATTTCTTGAGGAATTAATTGTCATTGCGCGTGTAGGAAGGTCGCTGGGTATTCATTTGATACTTGCAACACAGAAGCCTTCAGGAGTTGTAAATGACCAAATATGGGCAAATACAAACTTCCGTATATGCATGCGTGTCGCAGATCGACAAGACTCGATGGAGCTCCTTCATGATGCAAGAGCTGCTTCCTTACAAAGGCCAGGGGAGTTTTATTTATCTAATGCAGGTGGTATTCAATATGGTATAGCAGGATATGCACATGCGAAGAAAGAATCGATTCGACATATCGAAATCTTAGACCAAGAAGGAAATATCGAAGCCACTTCTTCCTTTCCAAAGCACCAACAAGCCCAGATTACGCAAGTGTTAAATACAATACGTAAACTGCACCCTGAAAATGTTAAACCATTATGGTTAAACCCATTGCCGTTATATCCAATTCATGATGATACTGAATTATCCATCGGCTATATAGATGACTACTATTTATTTGAACAACCAAAATTAAATTTAGATTTTAATGTTCATCATAGTTATTTGTTTGTTGGAAAATCATATCAGGAAAGAGAGAATCTTATTCAACTCTTGTTATATCGAATTCACGAAAGAAACCAACAAGTATTTATAATTGATGATTTATTTTGTAAGAATGCAAATAAAAATAATATGATTCATACTGATGAGATTGAAAATGTCCAAGAGTTATTTAGAAGTCTAGAAAATAGAATAGGGGCGTATTTGTTAATTACGGATTTAACAATATTTTTGCAAAATGAATACTATAAAGAACTTCTAATTAAATTACTAGAAACAAATCAAAAGTATGATATACATTTGCTAATAATAAATCAAAGTGTAGTAAATATACCGTATCGCATTTTAATGCTTATTTCTTCTAAGATAAGTTTAAGCAATGATAATGTACAAGAGATACAAGCACTATTTTCTACAACTGAAAGATGTATTCAAAAGAAACCTGGTTATGGACTAATCATGTTACATCAACAGTTGCTTGAGTGTAGTTTTTTTCAGATGGGTGTTAGTAATGAGTTGTAGCGATACTATATGTATCTATATTCAGTTTCCAATTATTGGAAGGGAATATGAATGTAGAGTCAATTTAGATAATCATTTTCAGGATATCTTGGAACAATTATTTACATTAAAAGATAAGGATATTGGTTGTATGTATCAGAAATCAGATGTGCCAATTATTCAATGTTTTGATACGAATCAATATTGTATATCAAACGAATCGTTAAGAACTTTACGTGTAAAAGATGGTATGACTTTCAAGGTTTATTGAACGGTGTTAAAATACTGGCATGGAGGTTTATTAATATGACAAAATTTAATGATATGCAATATACGCGTCCTGACTTTGAAGAAACAAAGGCGAAGATGGAAGAACTTGTTTCAGAGATGAAACAGGCGAAGGATGCGCCAACATTTTTAGACGCATTCTGGCGAATGAACAAGTTACGTCGTCATTTATATACAATGATTACACTTGTTAATATCCGTCATAGTATCAATACTGCTGATGAGTTTTATGATGCAGAAAACAACTATTGGGATGAGACAGGTCCACAGTATTCTGTCATTGAGAATGAACTGGTAAAGGCTGTATTAGATGCACCATTTAGAGAAGAATTATTAAAGGAAATTCCTGAGACATACTTTCAATTAAGTGAATGTTCTATTAAGGCATTTGATCCACGTATTGTGCCACTTATGATTGAA
>JABZLU010000255.1:0-1821 GCA_015256605.1 Solobacterium sp. | reverse complement strand
CACTTGCTAAGTTAAATTTAAAAGGCATTGTTTGTGGCTTTGACTTTCACTATGGATTACATGGTGCAGGTGATTGTAATACGCTGAAATCTGAAACAGATTATGATGTTGTGGTTGTGGATGCGGTTGAAGATGAAGTGGGTAAGATCTCTAGTACACGTATCTGTGATGCGATTGTACAAGGTGATATGCCAGCGATTAAAAAGATGCTAGGACAGTACTATAGTTTAGAAGGTATTGTGCGACATGGCCATCAACAAGGCAGATTAATGGGTTTTCCAACTGCGAATATCGACTACTCGGATGAATACTTATTACCGAAAGAGGGAGTGTATGCAAGCATGGTGGAAATTGACCATCATACGTATGGTGCAATGACAAATCTTGGTCATAATCCAACATTCAATACTTCTGAAAAGTTATCTTTAGAAACATATATTATTGGATATAGTGGTACTCTGTATGGAAAAATTCTAAAGGTGCAGTTGTTAGAATACTTACGTCCTGAGATTCATTTTAAGAGTCGTGAGAATTTAATTTTGCAACTTGAACAAGATGTTAGAGATATTAAGAAAATATTATTAAAGTATGAATGAATTATTTTTAGAACGCATGAAAGAGATGCTGAAGGATGAATATCCTGCATATCTTAAGAAACTAAATGATCCTGCAAGAAAAGGGCTGCGTATTAATACCCTTAAGATTATGCCGGATGATTTTTTTGCGTATACAAATTTTGAGTTAGAAAAGAGTCCATTTGCAAAAAATGGATATTACGCAAATATAAAAAGTGGTGTAGGTTTTACACCAGAGCATATGGCTGGATTCTTTTATATTCAAGAACCAAGTGCAAGCTCGGCAGTCACAATTTTAGATCCTAAGCCAGGTATGAAGGTTTTAGATATGTGTGCAGCACCAGGCTCGAAATCCACGCAGATTTCTGAAATGTTAGAACAAGAAGGCTTACTTGTTGCAAATGAGATTCATCCTACTCGAGCACGTGTACTTTTAGAGAATATTGAACGCTGTGGTAGTGCAAATACAATTGTATTGAATAATGATCCTAAAGATATCTCTAAAGCATTTCCAGAGTTTTTTGATATGGTACTCTGTGATGCACCGTGTTCTGGTGAAGGAATGTTTCGCAAAGAAGATCAAGCAGTAGAACAATGGAGTCTAGAGAATGTACAAGCATGTGCTGTGCGTCAATCGTGTATCTTAGATGAAGCATATAAGTGCTTAAAGCCTGGTGGAACAATGGTTTATAGTACCTGTACATTTGCAATGGAAGAAAATGAAATGTGCATAAAAAAATTTATGCAAGAACATCCAGATATGCACCTAGTTCCAATTGAAGTCGATTTTGGTAGAAAAGCATTTGATCTTGGAAGTCATACGGATTACGCAAGAAGAATTTTTCCGATGGATGGTGGTGAAGGGCATTTTATTGCAAAACTTCATAAAGATGGTGTTCTTACAGAATCAACAAAAAAGGTAATGCAATCACAACCGTTGCCGAAGGAGGCAAAAGAGTTCTTCGATACATTCTTTGTAAAGCAATATCCATATTATTTTGTAAAGAACGACAAAGTATATGGAGGTATTCAGCCATTCTATGAAGTTGGTAAATGTCATTTGCTACGTCATCAGGTTTTCCTTGGTGAAATAGAAAAGAATCGCTTTACACCAAGTCATGCACTATTTATGTCAGCCTACACAAAATTTAAAAATACAATCAATTTAGAGGAAGAAGATGTTCTACGATATATGCGAGGGGAACAATTAAATCTTTCTTGTAACAAGGGATGGTATGCAGTGTGC
>JABZLU010000254.1:0-1823 GCA_015256605.1 Solobacterium sp. | reverse complement strand
AAACATATCTACATAATCTTGATACTGCTCATATACACCATTTTTAAAATAAGCGGATATTTTTGTGTATGGCTCAGGAATGTTGAGTAAATCATCAACAATAGTCACATGATTTTTAACTGTATTTGTTAAATGCTCATAATAACTTTGGTTTTTTGGAGTGATATAACATGTCTTTTCGCCAGAAACTAGAACTTCTGCATCTGGATCATTTTGTATTATTGTGATGAGATTTCTGGCGATAGTGGTATCCATGATTTCTTTTGATATGCATTCACCATGATAGAAGGTTAAGCAACCATTTAAGCAAAGATAAGCGATATCATCTGCTACAGGTGCAAATAAATTACGTAGATTTGTATACTCTCTACCAGAAGCTGCCATGAATACGATGCCTTTTTCACGTAGCTCATGAATCAGTTTGAAAATTTCAGGATCTAATGTCTTCACTCCATTTAATAGTAGAGTTCCATCGATATCACTAGCAATTAATTGAATATGTTTCATAACTATATACTACAATACTTTGATGACTATGCATAAAATTTGTTGTATGGAATGGTATTGCTTTTAGGAGTGTAGAGGACCATAATGGAATTAGCAATACAAAAAAGAGAATCATTCTCATGCATCATAAAAATATTTCACCATAATGCATGTTCAATAATTTATCCGAAATAGAAAGGAGATGAAATGACATGAAAGGGGATAATATTTTATTGACTAGAATTGATAATCGTCTTGTACATGGACAGGTAGGAGTTACTTGGACACAAACATTAAATGCAAATTTGATTGTAGTTGCAGATGATGTTGTTGCAGAAGATGAATTACAGAAATCATTGATGACAGTAACTGCGAAATCAAGTAATGTTGGAATTCGCTTTTTCACTATCCAGAAAACTGCTGATGTGATTGATAAAGCATCTCCTGATCAACATATTTTCTTAGTTGTACGTAATCCACAAAGTGCTCGTGCATTGGTAGAAAAAGGTGTACATCTAAAAGATTTAAATGTCGGTAATATGCACTTTGCACCAGGTAAGAGAGAACTTTCTAAGAAAGTATATGTTGATGATACCGATATGGACGATTTGAAATTTATAGTCTCAACAGGAACAAATGTATTTATACAAGATGTTCCAGGAACACAGAAAGAAATGATTAAATAATAGAGGAAATCAATATGGAAATTACATTTATACAGGGATTGTTACTATCAATCGCTGCAATGATCTTCGGCATCGATTTCTGGTTGGAATCATTCTTTATCTTTCGACCACTAATCGTTTCTACAATTACAGGTTTGATTCTTGGGGATGTAAAACTTGGTTTAACAACTGGTGCGTTAACGGAACTCGCATTTGCTGGATTAACACCTGCAGGTGGAACACAACCACCAAACCCTATTTTAGCTGGTGTTATGTGTACGGTGATTGCCTATACAACCAATGTTGATGGGCAAGCTGCACTTGGACTTTGCTTACCATTTTCATTCTTGATGCAATATGTTGTGCTATTCTGCTATTCTTCATTCTCGTTCTTTATGGGAGTATGTGATAAAGCTGCAGAAAATGGCGATACAAAGAAGATTGCACAGATGAATCTTTTGATGACGGGTATCGTAGCACTACTCTATGGTGTAGTTGTATTTGCATGTACATTCTTAGCACAGGATGCGATGAGTGCATTAGTAAATCATATGCCAGAATTCTTGACACATGGCTTAACTGTTGCGGGTGGAATCTTACCTGCTATCGGTTTTGGTATGTTGTTGAATGTTATGATGAAGCCAAAGTACATTCCATACTTTATTGCAGGTT
>JABZLU010000253.1:0-1828 GCA_015256605.1 Solobacterium sp. | reverse complement strand
CTGTAAAGTTGTGTAATACTGATACACCATTTCAAACTGCAATCCTTCTTTCTCTGCAAATTCAAGAATAAATTGATGTACAGAATGCAGTATGACATATTTACGAAGATATTCACGGTCATATGTATGACCGTAATGTTTCATTGTTTCTTGTAAACTATCTAGAATTACATCATAGGAATCTAGCAATGTCCCATCTAAATCCCATATACATGCATGGATTGGTTTTATTGGTAGCCTTGTGTATACCTCTTCTTCATCATCATGGTGGATATATGCACCATTTGCGAGTTGGACATGTAGAGAGGCTGGATTATCTTTGTGGGATGCCATATAAATTTCATCCTCACGAATCACATCTTTTGCGATATCCAATAATAGCGCTAATCCTTTCTTTGCATAGCCTTGGTTTCGATATGCTGGTAAAATACCATAACCGATATGACCAGATCCATTTCTCAAATTTTCATTGAGATAATGTCTTAACTTATATATACCAACAATGTGATTATCTTCCCACAGGAAATAATATGTTTGTGGGACATAGCCAGGTTTTAAATTGATACCATTTGCGGTATCAATTAGTTTTGGCATTGTTTCATGCATGAATGTTTCTTTGTCTATCCCATAGTATGGATTCATAAAGCCATTTTCATCTGCCGGTAATTCTTTTAAAACTTGGTATATAGCATCCGCATCTTGCCAGTTTAATTCTCTTATTTCTAACATACTTACTCCTCATTAATCACTTTCGCAACTGAGCCATGGCTTCCATGTAAATCTTTCGTTACGATAATACCTTTATGGATACGCTCCTTTAACTCTTTAACGTGTGAAATAATTCCTACCAATCGATTCTCTCCAGACAAGTTCATTAGAGTCTGTATTGCATTATTGAGGGAATCTTGATCCAATGTACCAAAGCCTTCATCAATAAACATCGTATCAATTTGAATACCACCTGCTTGAGATTGTATTTCATCCGACATTCCTAATGCCAAGGCAAGAGATGCGATAAAGGACTCTCCACCAGATAAAGAACTTACTGGACGGATTGATCCATTGCTGAAGTCAATTACATCTAAATCAAGTGCCTCATGACTTCTTTTATCTTTCGTACCTGCACTACGTACAAGTTGGTATTGCTGATTAGACATCGATAAATAACGCTCATTTGCCTTATGAATCATACGGTCAAGATAGGCAATTTGAACATACTCTTGTAATGTAATCTTCTCTTTACTAGAGCGACCATTCCCCATCGCAACATCAGCTAGTTCTTTCAAACTACTATAACGAGAAAGCTTTATTTGATATGCATCACTTTCAGACATAATTTTCTTCTTTGTATCTTGAGCATCACTCTCATACATCTCTGTATTATGAATACTCTTCAGTATCTCTTCTTGTTGTACTTGTAGGTTTTCAATTTCAGTTTGAAGAATCTTAAGTTGGTTCTGCTGATTTGGAATCTTATCAATGGATGATGATACCTTCTCATTTAACATATCAATTTGCGCATTTACATAAACCAATTCATCCATTGCTAGTTTACTTTCACTTTCAAGTCGATTGATTTGTTGTTGATATTCTAAGATTTGTTTTGTAATCATTGATATACGATTCTTCGCTTCTGTTTCAGAAGAATACTTCAACTTCGTAGTAATTTCCTGTATTTGTTTTTGTAACTGCTCATATTCTACAGATAGTTTTGCCTGTGCTATTTCATTTTGATTCACTTCTTCAAATATCGCAGTGAATTTCTGTTGCAGTTGTGGAATCTGCTTCCGCAATTCTTGATAGCGTTTTGACTGCTGTTGAAGTTGCT
>JABZLU010000252.1:0-1848 GCA_015256605.1 Solobacterium sp. | reverse complement strand
ATATGCAATATCATCCATTAAAACAACAGGATGTGTTTTTGACACTTCATTCACAAAGTCGATAACTTCTTTCCATTCCTCATGACTCATTGTATATCCAGTAGGATTTTCGCAAGGGTCATTGATGAGTAATAGAATACGCTCTTGCGTCTTCATTACTTCATGTACAGTTTCTTTAATGGAATCGAGATTGAAGTGATTTTCATCATTGAAGAGTTCATACTCGGCAATTTTTAGATTGTTCTCTGTAGCCATCAAGCGATAACTACCCCAAGCAATATTTGGGATGATGACAGTTTCTCCTTCATCTAATACAGAGGTAAAGGTAGAGCTAACTGCACCTGAGCCACCTGGGGTTGCGACAACGTTATGTGCAAGTTTTAGATTAGTACCTTGGGTTACCCATTCATACACATCTTTACGGAAGTTAGGGTTTCCATCAAAACTTGCGGCATAGGAAGCTTTGATACGATGGTCGATTTCATCATAGTGATCAAATACAGACTTAAGTGCAACGAGGTTTCCATCGTTATCACAAAGTGTACCAATCGTTGCGTCAATTACATTTTCTTCACCATTGATACGCTTATCTTCTTTTGCTTTCGCAACGACAGTAAATACTGCATCTGCAATTGGAGTTAGATTTGCGCTCTTTTTTGTAAATGTCATAATTCATCCTCCTCAAATAAATATGTTCCAATTCGCAACATTGTACTGCCATGTTCAATTGCGATTGGATAGTCATGACTCATACCCATAGAAAGAGTATGAAAGTATTGTTTACCAAATATTTCCTGAAGATGTTTGAAGATATCTTGTGCTTTCGCAAAGACTTCGTGGATACGTGCTGTATCTTCTGTGTGTGGTCCCATCGTCATTAAACCCTGTATCGAAATATGTGGACACTCCTGTAGTAGGAAGTTTGTAAATGTCTCCACATCAGCGGGATCTAATCCGCTCTTATTGCTATCTTCATTAGCTAAATGTAATTCAATCAGCACATCAACCGTACAATTTAATTTAGTCGCTTCTTTTTCGATAACTTTCGCAAGAGCGATATTATCAAGTGATTGAATACACGAAACAATCGGTAATATCTCTTTTACTTTATTACGTTGTAAATGACCGATGTAATGCCAAGCAATATCTTTTGGTAGAACTGCTGCCTTTGAAACAAGTTCGGCAGCTCTATTTTCCGCAAAGATTCTTTCTCCTGCGTCGTAATACGATTGTATTTCTTCGATACTGTGATGCTTGGAAACAACACATAAATCAATATCTAAGGCTGCCTGCTTAATCTTCCAGTAATGGTTTTCTATCATATTGCAATTATACACCAATGATTTTCTGCATACAAAAAGAAAACCTGCTGATGTTACAGCAGGCAGAATTAAATCCAAGGAATTGGGAATGTATTGGATGAATCAATGAGCTTAGAACGCTTGAGTACAGGTGCTAATGCATTGAATACAATGACTAGTAAAATGACTTCAATAGGGAATAAGAGGGAATTCTTAATGAAACTCTTTGTAAAGTAGAAAAGATAGCCTTTACCATACAACATAGAACTCCAAAGGGATCCAACCAAAACATTTACAAATAATGAATTGATGAGCTTTGCAATCACAATCTTAACGACGGTAATCTTTTGCTTGTACAAGAAACATGACCATACGAGGCACGCAAGCACTGGTGTTAATGTATACCCCGCAAAATAAACACCGCCACCACCTAAGAAGAAACCAAGGTTATCAGTGATAATTGCAGATAGTGCACCAGCAACTGGACCAAGAATCGATGATTCAATTGCGAGTAGCACAAAACCAAATCCCACTTTTAAGTTTTCAG
>JABZLU010000251.1:0-1861 GCA_015256605.1 Solobacterium sp. | reverse complement strand
CCAATCCCTGCGCTATCGCATCAAGTCCACCATTTTCACTTCTTGATCCACCATGTCCATGACAAATTACAACATATGGCACATTTTCTTTGTTTAAAGGCATTGTAACAGTCGCATGTACCTCTACGCCTCCAGATTCGTATATAACATCTTCCTCTGAATACTTTTCATCTGTTGTTACGTCTGTAGATACTTGCGATGATTGCTTGTCATTCCCCTTTTTACATCCTGTTAAACTGATTAGTAGAAAAACTGTTGAAAGAACACAATAAAACTTTTTCATATATTATTATCCTCCTATCCATGATTGATGAACCTCTTTAAAGTTCATTATGATTACTCTTATTGTATTGATATTTCACATATAAACACAATAGAAAAAAGAGGCAATTCTTCTTATCTGAATTACCTCGATCATATTTGTATTAATGTATTATTTCTTTGCGTATTCAGCGGCCGCTTGACCTGCCAATCTACCAGAAGTTAAGGAGAATCCTAGACCTACACCTTCAACATTTTGATAAGCTGCCACACTTACACCAGAAACGTTGTTTCCTGTAGCGTATAGACCCCTAATTACCTTGTAATCATCTGTTAATACTTCAAGTTTATCTGTTGTATTTACTCCACCTAGAGCGCCAAGTACTCCAGAGTGTCCACAAGTTACATAGAATGGACCATTTTCAACAGTATATGTTAAATCCTGTGGATCCTTAAAGAATTCTGTATCACTACCATTCTTAACGAATGTATTATACTTTGCAATCGTCTCTTTCAGTATTTCTTTATCGCATCCAATATATTCAGCTACTTCATCTAATGTCTGACAAATCTTACCTGCATTAGCATCTTCAAGTGACTTCCAATCTGCATTCCATGTATCTTTATCGATTGGAGCATGATAAATTGTTGGCTTGCCATTTTCATCTTTGATTCCGAAACGGTCCCAGTAATGAACCCATGAGCCTGTATTAGGTTGTGTAGTATCTGTCCAACGATCAGCAGTTGTCTGATCAAAGATTGTATATGCAAGTCCACCTTGTGCAATTACTGCAGATGAAAACTCTACTGTATCTTTTAATAAATCTTCATTCATGAAACGTTGGCCTTGGCTATTTACCCAAAGGATAGGTGTATTTAAACTCAATTGAGATACTGTTTCTTCTCCTGCACCCTTAGTTACTACTCCATGGTTCATTGTAAGTAGTTCACCTTTCGCAGCACCTTTATCCCACATCATTTCAATACCTGGTAATTGGTTTCCTTTAATGACCATTGCATTGTTGTATACAGTGTCACCTAGAGTTTCTTTCATGAGATCTTGATTCGCTGCAAAAGAACCTGTTGCGACAATAACCGATTTTGCATTGACTGTTAACTTACCACCATCTTGCTTTTCACAGATGGCTCCTACAACATTACCATCTTTATCTGTGATAAGTTCTTTAGCTGTTGTATTGTATTTTACTTCTACACCATCTTTTTCAAGTTGTTCTGCAAAATACTTAAATGGCTCTGCACCACCCCAACGATGATAGATAACATCTGTATTAAAGTGCGCAATCTGCTGTGGCATTTCAGATAGATAGAACTTCACACCTTTATCTAAGCAATATGCAACCGTGTTTTTAGCTTCTGATACAAAGCGACGAATTAAACTACTGTTTCCTAACTGACTATTATGATCTTGCATAAATTCATACCAGTATTCTTCATTTGTCTGCATATGATCGCCATAACGTTCTTTTTGTAGTTCTGTACCAATCGCAAACATACCCTGTGCCGCATTACCAAAACCACCAAGAACATCAGTTGCTTCAACACCAATTACCTTTGCACCAGCTTCGCTAGCTGTTAATGC
>JABZLU010000250.1:0-1892 GCA_015256605.1 Solobacterium sp. | reverse complement strand
AATACTGCCTTTGACTTCCGTCAGGCGAAGAAGATTGGTCAAGATATTAACCAAGATGATATACAACTTGTATATGGCAAAGGGTATGATCATCACTTTCCAATCCCAGGAGAAGGGTTACGTACAATGGCAATTCTTTCGGATGGGAAATTAGAGCTAGAAATGGCATCAGATTATCCGGGTTTTCATTTATATACAGCTAATTGGCTAAATGGCGCAATTGGTAAGTATGGACATCACTATCCAGAAAGAAGTTCTGTATGTTTAGAGGCAGAATATCTACCAAATGGAATCAACTATCCTCATATTGAACCAAAGCCTATTATTCGTGTTGGTGAAACGCAAAAACATCGCATCGACTTTTTGGTTCGACATGTGAAATAAAGAGAAAATGACTTATAATAAGTATGTAGTAATAGGAGGCACAACATGACAACAGTCAATGAGTTAGATAAAAAGCGGATGTTAATGAAGAGAGATACAGATGAACTGGTGCGTGTACATGAAAAGAATGCCGCATCTATGTGGCGTGCAACATACCACGTACAACCAGTCACTGGCTTAATGAATGATCCAAACGGTTTTACGTACTGTAATAAGAAATGGCATCTATTTTATCAATGGTTTCCATTTGGACCAGTTCATGGCTTAAAACATTGGTACCATGTGACTAGTCCAGATTTAATTCATTGGGAAAATCGTGGTGTAGCACTCTTACCAACAGGAAAATACGAAAATTGCGGTTGTTATAGCGGCACTGCAATTAGTGAAGGGGACACAATCTACTTTGCCTATACAGGAAACTATCGTGATGAAAACCGTATTCGCAGACCTCATCAACTTCTAGCAACTCTAGAAGGAGATGAACAATACACAAAGGCAATGCGCCCTTTAATTACTCCAAATGAGAACTATACAGAACATCAACGTGATCCAAAGATTGTGCGTATTGATGATATGTACTATATCTTCTTAGGTGCTCAAAACAAACAAGAACAGGGTGTTATTTTAGTTTATTGTTCTGATTCTATTTTGACAGACTGGAAATTCCTTGGTGAGCTGAAGGTCAAAGGATATGAAAATGGCTTTGGATACATGGTGGAATGTACAGATGTACAAAAGATTGGATTACATGATGTACTGATCTTTAGTCCTCAGGGAATCGAACCTAATGGAGATGAATTCCACAATAAGTTCAACAGTGTCTATTTAATTGGTGATTTAGATTTAGAAACACTCACATTTACACCAGATGGACCGATGCATGATCTTGATCGTGGCTTTGATTTCTATGCACCACAGTGTGCTTCACAGAATGTTTATTCCGACTGTTCAATCATGTCTGCATGGTTTGCTGTTCCAGATTATACATATCCACCAACAGATGAAGAAGGTTGGTCAGGATTACAAACCTTTACACGTGAATTAACAATTCGCAAAGGCAAGTTATACCAAACACCAGTTCGAGGATTTGAATCCATCAAGAAAGATGAACTCTTCTGTGCCAAGAATGGTGAAATTATCAGTGATAAACTTCATGGTCAAATGCCAAGTAGTGCGATTATTCGCATTGAAAATCCTGACGCGGAATCACTTGATTTAAATCTATTCTCACGCAACTATGTTATCGCAAGAGGCTTTGCGATTTCCTATGATAAGTACGCAAAACGTTTACGTATTGATCGCTCCGATTTAACAAACCAACTCAATGAAGAATATGGTACCGAACGCCAAATTATCTTAGAGAATGGCTTAACTTCAATGGATATCTTAGTGGATCATAGTACAGTAGAAATCTTCGTAAACAAAGGAGAATATGTACTATCTGCTCGTATCTTTCCAACCAAGGAAGAACATATGATTCGTATGGGTGGTAAGAATCTCAATCTATC
>JABZLU010000024.1:0-9569 GCA_015256605.1 Solobacterium sp. | reverse complement strand
AACAGTTAGAAATAGAGCCATGCCTGTTTTACAGATTTTATTTTCTATTTTCATAGAGTTATTATACCATCTATTAATTCTAGTGAAATATGTGATTGAACACATCATTTGTTCAGATAAAGTTCACATAGCCTTCTTATTTTCTTAACATATTCACTTTATAGTATTAACTGTAAACAGAAAGGAGGACGTAGAGCAGAGTTACTAAAGAGTAGCTAGAATGCAGTACAGTAATTAAATTATTTCTTAAATTCATAAATTCCCCCCAATTTATAAATAATAATAAGATTTACTTAACCATCGGCTCCCCACCGATGGTTATTTTATGTATAATACGATTTAAGGAGACCAACTATGAAATATCCTAAATTCATAAAACAAGGCGATACAATCGGCATTTGCGCACCAAGTTCAGGTGTTGGAAAATTTATACAGAAATATAAGCGTTCAATCGATAACCTGCATGCGTATGGTTATCAAACAAAAGAAACTGCATCTGTACGCAATGAAACTGAACCAAGTAATACTTCAATCATTCGTGCAAAAGAAGTTGAAGAACTCTTACTCAATCAAGATGTAGATATGATGATGGCCGCAACCGGAGGTGACTTCTTGTTTGATATCCTTCCTCATTTAAACCCATCTATCATTCAAGAAAATCCAAAGTGGATTATGGGTGCTTCTGATCCAACTGGGCTTGTCTATACAATTACAACAAAGTACGATATCGCAACACTCTATGGAGAAAACGCCAGTGATTACTACGCAACCCCTACTCCCGATTATTTAGAGGGAAATCTTGCGATTCTAAAAGGTGATTTGGTTGTACAACACAATTATCCACGTCGCATGGAACAACCACCATTCTTCAGTGATGATATTATCTATGATAAAGATAGTATCTGGAAATCTTCTTCACTTACAATTGATGTTAAAGGTAGATGTATCGGTGGTTGTATTGATGTATTGAAAGATTTAATTGGCACACCATACGATGGTACATTACAGTTTATTGAACGCTATCGTAATGATGGCATTATCTGGTACTTCGATAACTTCGCAATGAATAGTGAGACACTATACCGTACCCTTTTACAGATGAAGTATATGGGCTGGTTTCAAACAACAAAAGCAATCATGATTGGCAGAACCTGTTTTGAATCCAATAGTACTGGATTAAGTTATGAAGACGCAATTAAACATGCATTACAAGATATACCAGTTATCTATGATGCGGATATCGGTCATACTGTACCACGCATCACAATGATCAATGGTGCATTGTTACATTTGCATTACAAAGATGGTCAAGCATCACTACAATTTATACTAAAATAATAGGGCATTCACCCTATTATTTTTTATGCGTAAATATTTAAGATATTTGGTAAGTCAGCTGTTGTGATAATTCCGATAGGTTTTTCACTAGGCTTTCCTGATTCAGTAATTAAGATTGCTAGTAACGTAATACCTTCATCTCTTGCCTTATCAAAATACCGTAATACAACATCCACATTATTACTCTTCGAAGTAAATACAACTCTAGAGTTTTTGGTAGACGAGATAATATCTGATACGACTGTATTATCTGTTCTTCCTTGCATCGCAACTTTCGCAATTTCATCTAACGTAATCATTCCTACAAAATTCTGTCCCTTATATACCGGAATCTTAGAGGTGTCCATTTCTTGCATGAGTTGAAAAGCATCGCGAATACTTGTGTCGATATGTACCGTTTTAACAGGCATGCTTGCATACTTTAGGATATCATGTGGTTCCGTTAATAACTTTGCAATACGTTCAATATCCTCCGTTACACTATCACATGGTTCTGCGATAATCTCTTTTTCGCTACCGCGAATATGTACGATTGCATTACGTAATTCATTATACTCGCGTAGGGATTGTTGGTTGATTGCGACAACTCTACTTCGATTTGCACAGCGCGCAACAAGTTGTGAAAATGGAATATATTTTGGCTGTTCTGCTAGTTCTGCTAACTTCTTCTCACATTGTGCATAGGCATTTAAAAATCTCTCTGCGTTTGTCATTAATCTATCCCTCTTTATTTGATTTTGCCTTCCAAAGCTTCTAAGGCACTATCTGCACTCATGTGATTGAGTATCATCTTCATTAGTGTTTCCATTTCTGAATCTTCACTGTAATCTGCTTTCACCATGTAGTTTGCACGTTCTTCACGAATGAGCTTTTCCGCAATCTTTTTTGCCTTTGCAGATTTTTCATTATAGACCGCAATCGAACGACCACCATACTCTTTTACAAGACGCATACACGGTACATCTGTTAAACCATCCGCAACATAAACCATCTTTGTTAATGGGATTGGACGTAGTTTTGGATCAATATAAGTATTTAGGTCTTCTGAATCATTTTCATCTAGGACTTGTTTATTGATACGGAATATATACTGTGTCTTTGTCGTATAGTTTACGATTTGTGCTGGCCATCTCGCAAATCCATTTTCATCGTAGAAATAACTACATGCATAAATATGTTTAAATTCATCTGCAACCGTTACATTCTCAATGATTTCCTTCATACCGCTTGAGATAATGTAATGTTCTACTTCAAGACCTAATTTCTTCCCATATTTATTAATACGCTTAAACCAAGTATCTACGCCATTATACAAAACAATGCCCTTTCCTACGCCTTCAAATTGTTGTTTTGTAAGTGGTTGACCCATCTCTTCAAACTTCTTCTGCAATAGATATAGATACGCACTAATCGCATCCATATTATGTTCATGAGCTAAAGAAGTTACTTCCTTCCAGAAATCTTTTGGGTTTTCATAGCCTAGAGAAGGAATTAAGCTATATTCCTGCATGTCTTTTCCACACAGTGTTTTATCAAAATCATATAAAATCGCTATTTTTGTCATGTGACTATTATACCACGCACCATTCTTCAAAGAATATTAGATAAATGAAAAAGACAGGCTGCTTTACCAGTTCCTGTCTATTGTATTTAGATTGCTAAGAGCTTTAGAATTGCGGCTACATAGATTTCTGCTTGTAGAAGTAATTCATTAATCTCAACATATTCATTTGCGTCATGGATATGATAATCCTTGCCTTGGAATGCACATCCAAATGCGATTGTATTATCAATTCCCTTTGCGTATGTTCCACCACCTAATGTGATTGGTTGTGCATCCTTATCTCCTGTAACCTCACGGTATGCAGAACATAATGCACTTACAAGTGGAGAATCAATTGGGAAGAATAATGGTTCATGTGTATGAAGTACTTCAATCACACCATTTTCATCCTCTAGATGTCCCTCCATTAACTTAAGCACCTTACGCGATGTTAAAGTAACTGGGAAACGAATATCGACAGAACCTTCAATGACACCATCCTGCATAGAGATGACACCATTGTTTTGTGTTAACGCTCCATATTCATCAGAACAGTTTGCACCAAAGCCACTACCATCAGTCGCTAGACCAAAGTGCTTGCAATAGAAGTCAACGAATCCATCTTGGAAACCAGACTGCTTTAAACCATCCATCAGATAGGATAATGCATTCTTTCCAAGTTCAGGTAAACTTGCATGTGCTGCGATTCCCTGAACAGAAATCTTAACATCATTTTCACCAACGTTCTCAATGCTAAATTCAAGATTTTCGTTATTGAAATAATCTTCTAGTGTCTTACGAGAAAAACTATTTTTATCAATAACCACATAACAGTTGCGACAAACGATATTCTTTGCACTACCACCTTGGATATCCTTGATGGTTGTATGTTTGGATAGGTAACGCATGGAAATCATGCCCTTTTCACCATGTACACCAGGGAAGTCACCATCGGGTGTAAATCCATAATCTACAGAACCTTCTTTTTCAACATAGTGTTTTAGGCACTTGGATCCAGTTTCTTCATTTGTACCGAAGATTAAACGAATTCTCTTTGTAAGTGGAACATTCATGTCCTTGATTACCTTTAATGCAATCATGCTAGCAACCATCGCACCTTTGTCATCACTTACACCACGTCCATACAGAACGCTATCTTTTTCTACCATTTCAAATGGATCTGTGTTCCATCCATCTTTTACATTGGCAGGAACAACGTCTAAATGTCCGATAATACCAATCAGTTTTTCCCCTGAACCGATTTCCGCATAACCAATATAGTTATCTAAATTTACTGTATGAAAACCATCTGCCTTCATCATCTCTAATGCTGTTTCTAAAGCAACCTTAGGTCCTTTACCAAACGGTGCATCTGGTTCTGGTGTTCCTTCCACGCTATTAATTGATACAAGCTTTCCTAATCTTTTTAAAAGTTCTTCCTTATATCCATATACCATAGATTTTACATCCATGATTCCACCTCCGTAATTCTAATATGTACTATTTTATTACAGATTGATATTTAATCCAACTGGACAGTGGTCGGAACCTTCTGTCTCATCAAATATCAATGCATCTTGTACATTCGCTAGTAGACGCTGACTTACCAAGAAATAATCAATCCGCCAACCAACATTTCTTTCACGTGCTTTCATACGATAACTCCACCAAGAAAACTTTTGTGTATCCGGATAGAGTTCTCTAAATGTATCGCTAAAACCTGAACCTAGTAGTTTCGTCATCGCTGCACGTTCTTCATCTGAGAAACCAGGATTCTTATGGTTTGTTGCTGGATTCTTCAAGTCGATTTCTTCATGCGCTACATTTAAGTCACCCGTATAAATAACTGGTTTCTTTTTATCCAATTCCATTAGATGCTTGCGTAGCATCTCTTCCCATTCAATGCGATATGGCAGACGTAATAATCCATCTTTGGAATTTGGTACATATGCACATACAAAATAGAAATCTGGGTATTCAAGGGTAATGACTCTACCTTCTTTGGTGTCGTCACCTTCGATTTCATAAGTTACACTGAGTGGTTCATGTTTTGTATAGATTAGTGTTCCAGAATATCCTTTTCTTTCTGCACTGTTCATATACATATGGTAACCTTCGAACTTCATCGCATCTTCAAGTTGATCCGGCTGCATCTTTGTTTCCTGTAATGCAAAGAAATCTGCGTCCTGTTCACGGAAGAAGTCCGCAAAACCCTTCTTCATTGCGGCTCTTAAGCCGTTTACATTCCAAGAGATAAATTTCATGCGCGCGTAATCTTTCCAGTTGCCTTCTTTAAGAAGCTCTTTTCTTTACCACTGAGAAGTGGCCCAATCTTTTCCCAAATCATCTTGTGATATGCATTGATCCAATCGATTTCTTCATCGCTGAGATACTGTGTATCAATCGCATCACGATCGTATGGTACATATGTAATATCTTCAAAGGATAAGAATTGTCCATAGAAATTCTTTTCTTCCTTTTGAACAATCATTTCATTTTCAATACGGATACCTAACTTATGTGGTAGATATACACCTGGTTCATCTGTAACAACCATACCTTCTTGGAGAACAACTGCCTTACCATTTACTGGCATACCCCAACGGATACCATGTGGACCTTCATGTACTGCTAATACATGACCTACACCATGACCTGTACCACATTGATAATCAATACAATCATTCCATAAAGGATTTCTTGCAAGAATATCTAAGTTATTACCTGTTGTACCATACAAGAACTTTGCATGCAGTAAATCAAGATGTCCCTTTAATACCTTTGTATATAACTTCTTTTCTTCTGCAGTTAAACCACCTAATGCAATGGTTCTTGTGATATCTGTTGTACCATCCTTGTAAGTTCCACCAGAGTCAACAAGTAAGAAACCTCTCGCCTTCACTGCAGCATGTTTTTCTTCTGTTGCAGTGTAGTGCATCATTGCGGCGTTCTCTTGATATGCACAGATTGTTTCAAAAGATGGTTCGATATAATCCTTCTGTTCTGCGCGTAGTGCATATAAATGATCTTGTGCAGTCACTTCAGTCATCTTACCTTTTCCAACGGTATTCTTTACCCAATAGATGAACTTCACCATCGCAACTGCATCTTTTACGTGTGCGTTACGAGTGTTCTTAATTTCTGTCTTATTCTTGATTGCACGGAAGTAAGCAACTGGTGAAATTGCATCATAGATTTCATTACCCACTAATGCTTTATACAGATTGGAATTGAGATGTCCCATATCTGCCCAGATCTTCTTACCTTCTAATTTCTGTAAATCCTTCATTAACGCATTGTAAGGACGTACTGTTACCTTATTATCCTTGAAGTACTTCGCAACTTTCGCATTGATCTTCTTTGCGTCTACATAATAGTAGAGCTTCTTATTTGTGATTGCAGCGAATGCATAACTCACTGGTGTACATGCAATATCATTACCACGAATATTCAATAACCAGCATGGATCTTCTAATGCTGTTAATAAGATTGCATCGCAATTGCTAGCCTTCATTGCTTCTCTAGCACGTGCAATTCTTTCTGATGCTTCTTCCCCTGTATACTTCTTAGGAAGTACATATAATTCTTCGGTTGGCATTGTAGGTCTTTCCTTACCCCAAACCATGCCAACAAGATCTTCTGTTGTATATAACTTCGCATTCTTTTCTTTTAGAGCTTCTGTTAGATGTAAGTAATTTCTAGCAGAAACCACTGCGCCATCAAAACCTAATACACCGTTCTTTGGTGTATTCGCAATCAAGAAGTCAATTGGATTTGGTACACCTTCTTGACGTAGTCTCATTAGTGTAACACCAGTTCCCTGAAGTTCATTTTCAGCCTGTGTAAAGAATCTACCATCCGTCCAAAGACCTGCGAAATCCTTTGTGATAATTGTGCATCCAGCTTCACCACTGAAACCAGACATGTATGATTTACACTTAAAATAATCAGCTGTGTATTCGTCAGAAAGATGGTCATCCTCATTTGGAATATAATATACATCAATCTTACGCTCAGCCATCAAAGCTCTTAACTTTTTGATTCTATCCTGTATCATAATTTAGTCACCTCGTTATAATTATACTCAATATTTGTCAAACAAAAACAAATCCGCATCAATTCCATACTTTTTTGTTAGATAATACTAACCAAAATTGTAAAATAACCCTTTCATTCAAAATATGAAATAACATTCGTATTGTTAATATATACAAAAACTAGTTTTTATATGCGATAAGAATGGTATAATTCTTTACGGAGGAACAAAATTATGGAGAAGAAAAAAGATTGGGCTGGTATCATCTTCGGTACAATTTGGTTTCTATACGCAGCTGTACTTCTAGCTCTATATCTAACTGGAAATCTAAATGGCAGTTTTAAAGTACCACGTCTTCTACTTGTCATTTACGATACGCTTGGTGTATTGCCAGGATCGATTGTGCAACTAGTAGTCAGCGCCATCATCGTAGTCTTCAGTTTCCGCGGAAGATAATTTGTATCACGAACACATGGATTCCATGTGTTTTCTTTTATCTATCACAGAATTTACATTCCTATTCTGATGATAATTTTGTAAAATATAACAGAGGATATCCATGGAAACAAAGAAACAAACATTTTCGGTCGCAAATCTGTATTTAAACGCAAGTGCTGATACAATCTATCAACACTTAATCAACACAAAAGGAATCGTTACTGTAACGGTTGCTTTAAGCGACCGAAATGTAACTGTAGAATATAATCCAACAATCATTACTGCAGATAATATCATTGAAAAAATTAAAGCCTGTGGATATCATGCATATACCCGTGAAATCCCAACTACAGATTTTCTCATCCAACAAGATGCGAAAAATTTAACCAAGCCAAATTATCGCATCTTATTTGTCTTCGTGTTCGAGGTAATTCTATTAACAGTACTATGGATATTACATATTACACCATGGATTGGATTACTATTCTCATTTTATTCTTTGTATGTAGGACGCATCATATTCATGCATGCAAAAGAGGAGATTCAAAAGAAGAATCCATCATCCGCAACCATCGGTAGTATTGCCATTAGTATTTCTTTCTTATACGGTATCTTACTAACAATTCAAAATACCGTAAATGCGTATCCATTTATGATTTCAATGATTACGATTCTTGGTGCAGATCTCTATAAAACAAAGTATTTAAAATACATGCAACAAACATCCACAACATCATTGAACATCAAACAATATATCCCAGAAAATACAGCAGTCTTTAATAAGACTGGTGAAGTTATTGAAGAAACAAGCCAACTCAAAAAGAATCAGATTTTAATTATTCGACCAAATGAAAATATTCCTTGTGATGGCATTGTTGTAGAAGGTTACGCATCTGTAGATGAATCTACATTAACTGGAGTCCAATCCAATATCACAAAGTCTGAAGGCTCCTATGTATATGCAGGCACACGCTGTATACAAGGTTCTCTACAGATCAAAGTAGAGAAGATTGGCGAAAAGACTACCCTATTACAATTCGCAAAACTTGCAAAAGAAACAGCGAACGATAAATCATTTGATTCACCATTTAAAAACTTCTCTAAATACTTATTCTTTTATTCGATTATCGCAGCTATTATTTTATTCTTCGGCTGGATTTTAGTTGGCAAATCTTTCTCTATCGCAATCAGTGTTTCGATTGCAATACTAGCATCTGTCGCAATGAATGCGTTAACAATCTCATCCGAAAAAGAAGTACTAGAAAAGGCAATCTACGCTGCCAAAAACCATGTGCTATTCCGTAATGTAGATGCACTTGAAACAGCTGGTAAAGCTGAGACATTGTTCCTCGAACAAGACGATATATTGATAGCTACAAAACCTGAAGTAACTGATTTTATTCCACTTGATGAAACAGACTTAAATATCATGCGTTATATTGCATATACGCTATCCAACAAACGACATGACAGTTACTCTAGAGCGATTACACGTTACTTAAAATCACAGAAGATTTCTTCTGTAAACCTAAGTGTTCTAACAAATTTCCAAAAGACACACCAAAGCGATACGATTCAAAATACCTATCAGTTATGTAATGGTCATGATTTATCTTACACAGATGTAATCAACCCTTCCACAAGCCAAGAGATTGATAAACTTGCGCAGCAAGGAAAGAAAGTATTTATCCTAATTGGCGAAGACCAAGTACTAGGTCTAATCGCTATGCAAAAGCCAATTGTCCCAAATAGTATACAAGCAATTCATTTACTCAAAGAACTAACAGATATACATTTATTTGCACGTGGAAATGATGAAGAAGTACAATATATCCAAAATAATTTTGGCATCAAAAACATTCATGCAAACGTAGATATGAACGAAAAAGAAAATCTGATAAAATCATGCTCGCATGACTCTATCAGTATGTATGCTAATGCCGATGGCTCTATCTCCTCATCTACCGCTGATTTGAATGTTCAATTTGGCATTAGTCAGAATTTAGATTCTGAAGATAACGATATTATATTAACGCGTAAACGTTTAAGTGATTTAGTTTTTGCAATCCAGACATCCGCAAAACTAAATGAACAGATTCAATTTAAACAGATTGCAATCATTGCATATCATGTACTAGCTGTCGTGGTATTTGGCTTTATTACCCCAATCTTCTTCGCCATTCCACTTCCGGTAGTCCTACCATGTATCACTTC
>JABZLU010000249.1:0-1895 GCA_015256605.1 Solobacterium sp. | reverse complement strand
TCATCGATATCGGTGGTCAGGATATGAAGTGCTTTAAGATTGAAAATGGCGCAATCTCTGACATCTTCTTAAATGAAGCTTGTTCATCTGGTTGTGGATCATTCTTACAAACATTCTCTGAAGCTCTTGGCTATAGTGTAAAGAACTTTGCACAAGAAGCTCTCTTTGCCAAGCACCCAGTTGACCTTGGTAGCCGTTGTACCGTATTTGTGAATTCTAGCGTTAAACAAGCGCAGAAAGATGGCGCAGGCTTTGACTGTATCTCTGCTGGCCTATCCATTTCTGTCGTTAAAAATGCATTATATAAAGTTATTCGTACTTCCAGCCCTGAACAACTTGGTAAGAAGATCGTTGTACAAGGTGGTACATTCTATAACGAAGCTGTCTTACGTGCATTTGAAAAAGAGATGGGTGTAGATGTCGTACGTCCTGATATTGCTGGTTTAATGGGTGCTTACGGTGCCGCATTACACGGTAAAGAACATAGTAAACCAGGTACAACTTCTTCTATCCTTACACTAGAAGAGCTCAATAACTTCACACAGAAAGTCCAAAACGTTCAATGTGGACTTTGCGGTAACCACTGTCAGATGACTGTTAGTGTCTTCCAAGATGGCAAACGCTTTATCACTGGTAATCGTTGTGACCGTCCAATTACAGGTAAGTCCAATGATGATACGCTTAACTTATATGCATACAAGCAACAACAACTCAGCCAACTAATGAAAAATCCAGGTACTGGTACACGTGGCAAGATTGGTATTCCGATGGTTCTTAACATGTATGAACTATTACCATTCTGGCATGCCTTCTTTACAAACCTAGGTTTCCAAGTAATTGTGAGTCCATTTAGTAACCGTAAGTTATACCAAGCAGGTCAAGGCTCTATCCCTAGTGATACCGTATGTTTCCCTGCAAAATTAACACACGGTCACATCATGGCTTTACTCAAGAAAGATGTCGATGCCATCTTCTATCCATGTATGAGTTATAACGTTGATGAAGGCTTAGGTGATAATCACTATAACTGCCCTGTCGTTGCCTACTATCCTGAAGTTCTAGCAGGTAATATTCGTGAGTTAGAAGATACAAAGTTTATCTATGAGTATCTCAACCTCGAACAGCGTAAAGACTTTGTTCGCTTAATGCCAAAGATCATGCAGAAGTATTACCCTGATTTAAAGACATCAGATATTCATAACGCAATTGAAGTAGCGTATACTGCATACCGCAAACACATGGAAGATACCCGCAAAGAAGCAGAGCGCATGATGACTGAAGCCCGCAACGAAGGTAAACGTATTATCGTTCTTGCTGGTCGTCCATACCATGTCGACCCAGAAGTAAACCACGGTATCGATAAATTGATTATTCAACATGGCGCTTGCGTTATTACAGAAGACAGTATCTCTAACTTAGTTCAAAAGTTCGATACTTCTGTCTTAAACCAATGGTCCTACCACAGCCGTCTTTACGCCGCCGCAAAATACTGTGTCAATCATGCGGATATGGACTTAATTCAACTTGTGTCCTTCGGATGTGGCCTTGATGCCGTAACTTCCGATGAAACAAAGGAAATCTTACAAGAAGGAAATAAACTCTATACACAGCTAAAGATTGATGAAATCACCAACCTTGGTGCCGTCAATATTCGTATTCGTTCATTATTCGCCGCTCTAGACGAAAGAAAGGAACAAGCCTAATGGAATACATGACACCTAACTTTACGAAAGACATGTTAAAAACACATACGATTTTAGCGCCTAACATGGCTCCAATGCAGTTTGCTGCAATCAAGGCCGCCATGGAAAGTGAAGGCTATCGTATTGTCATGCTAGAAAACTCTGGTGCACAAGTTGCACAACTTGGTTTGAAGTATGTACACAATGATACAT
>JABZLU010000248.1:0-1945 GCA_015256605.1 Solobacterium sp. | reverse complement strand
CTTTAAGATAGATACCATATGATCAACCGTATATGCTGGTGTATTTCCTGCTAATACAAGCACATCATTTTCATAGAGTGTATTTAGCTTTCCTGCTAGATTATCCAAATCCTTATCTTGGATATATGGCCCACATGCATTCATGTTTGTGTCTGTTGTAGAATTGCACTTGACATTGATGCGTGTATTTCCATCAATGTAGGAAAAGTTAGGACGAATTTCCTGATACTTCGTTAATAAGCGAATATAGAAGTCTTTTGTAAAGCCACCTAGGAAGCCAAATGCTCGTGATGGCACTCCTAAGTTACTTAACACAATAGAAATATTGATTCCCTTACCACCTGCTTCATAATATTCCAAATCAGAGCGATTTGTTTTCCCTGCTTCAATCGGATCAGAAAACTCCATGTAATAATCTAATGATGGATTCATTGTACATGTACAAATCATACTACACCTCTGCTACATTCTGAATGATCTTCAAGATAACTTGTATGGATAGTTCTAACTCATCAATTACACAGTATTCAAAGCGACCGTGGAAGTTTCCACCACCACAGCCAATGTTTGGACATGGTAGCCCCATAAAGGAAAGCTGTGCACCATCTGTACCACCACGAATTGGTTCTTGTAGAATGTGAATACCTAACTCTTCCATGGACTTCTTTGCAATGATAACTGCAGTTGGATCTTTATCTAATACTTCCTTCATATTGCGATAGCTATCCTTGATTTCAATCGTTACAGCACCTTCACCATACTTCGTATTGATGAATTCAGCAGCCTTTAACATCAACTCTTTCTTCGCTGTTAACTTTTGATAATCATGATCACGAATGATATATTCTAGTTCTGCATTTTCTACATCACCTTTCATATTATGAAGGTGAATGAAGCCTTCCCATAACTCTGTATGTTCAGGTACTGCATGTGCAGGCATCATTGTTTGATATTCACACGCAAGCTTTGCCGCATTAATCATACGATTCTTTGCGGAACCTGGGTGAATGGAACGTCCTTTGAAATGCAATACTGCAGATGCCGCATTGAAGGTTTCATCCGATAATTCACGTACTGTTCCGCCATCCATTGTGTAGGCAAACTTCGCACCAAACTTCTTTACATCAAAGAAACGTGGACCATTGCCGATTTCTTCATCTGGTGTAAAACCAATCGCAATCTCACCATGCTTTACTTCGGGATGATCATGCAAGTATACAAGAGCTTCCATGATGGATGTAATACCAGCCTTATCATCTGCACCAAGTAGCGTATTACCATCTGTTACCATCAAACGCTTTCCCTTGAATTCTTTCATCCATGGGAAACGTTCCATGGATAGTGTCACATCTCTATTCAAGGCAATGTCCTTTCCATCAAAGTTTTCGATGATACGTGGATTGACACCAGTGCCACTAAAATCAGGTGCTGTATCCATATGTGCAATAAAGCCTACTGTATCAATCTTTTTATCTAAGTTTGATGGTAGCTTTGCGTATACATAACAATGTTCATCTACCGATACATCTTGTAAACCTAATTCTTTTAATTCCTCAACGAGTAGATTTGCTAAATCGAATTGTTTCTTTGAGGAAGGTGTTTCCTGTTCATTTGCAGGATCAGATTGTGTATCAATCTTGCAATAACGTATTAATCTTTCTGCTGCGCTCATATTCTTACTCCTTTTCTGATTGTAAGAATGAGTGTTCATACTGAATCCCATTCTTTACATTTTCTAATGTTTGTTTATCACATAGTGTTTCAATGATTTTTAATGCAAAATCAATCGTCGCACCCATACCACGGCCTGTAATCAAATTACCATCTTTTACAGCCAATACCTGTTGGTATTCGCCCCCAAAGCTTGGTTCATCAAATGTCGGATAACAAGTATACTTTCTACCATGCAGTAAACCACGATGACCCAGAATTGACGGTGCTGCAC
>JABZLU010000247.1:0-1965 GCA_015256605.1 Solobacterium sp. | reverse complement strand
ATGTACTGCCTTACGTAACTTCCCCGTACCGTCTCCATGAATGATGCGGAATGTCTTAAGACCATGAATCTTTGCTTGATCCATATAATCTTTCATCTTTTCAATTCCTTCATCCACATGCATACCAATTAAGTTACATTCAAGTGACATGCTTGCATAGATATTATGTGAACGTATATGTACGGATGTATTTGTCTTGTTCTTTGGAATGACATGTGAACTTGGTCGAATCTGATTTTTCTTTACATGAATCGTTCTGCCATTGAGGCTCACAGTAATTTCTTTTCTTCCAATCTTAATTACTTCACATACTTGATTGGAAGAACGTAGTTCTACCGCATCACCAATATGATAGGTGATATCGTCATAATTCGTTTCATCCACTTCTTCGAGTGGTTGAATCTTCTTTAACTGATTCCGTACATTGAGTACTTCATGGTATTTTGCTTGTTCATTGGGCATTTGCGCAAGAATTTCATCTGCCTTATGTTGTGCTTCTTCAATATATTGATTAGCTTCAGCTTGTGCATTATTTTGCCAATCATCTTTTTCTTTTAAGAGTTGATTACGCTCTTTGATAAGGGATTCCTGTAATGCTTTTACTTCCGCAATCTTTTGACTAAGTTCATCATTCTTTAGCGTTGTTTCATTCAACTGTGTCTCCAAACGTTCAATCAAAATATCTTCTTGTGATTTTGCTTGTTCTTTTAGGAAAGACGCATATTTAATAATCGATTTAGGTAATCCATATCGTTCCGCAATCTCAAACGCATTCGATTGTCCTGTTAAACCTTCGATAAATCGATATGTAGGCTCTAGCTTTTCTTGGTCGAATTGAACACTTGCGACCATAATATCGTCGTGGCGCTTGCCATATGCTTTTAAACGGCCATAGTGTGTCGTTGCAACACAGGTAGCCTTTACATCACGCAAGTAATTTAAGATTGAGATAGCTAAGCTTTCTCCCTCTTTAGGATCTGTACCAGAGCCAACTTCATCCATGAGTACTAAACTATTTTCTGTTGCGCTACGAATAATTTCAGCTTGTTTCTTGATATGTGCACTAAAACTTGATAAGGATTCTACAACAGATTGATCATCACCAATGTCCACAAACACATTATCAAAGAAAGGAATGATAGCACTTTCTGCGGTGACAGGAATACCAACATAAGTCATTAAGACAAATAGACCAATCACTTTCATAGATACAGTTTTGCCACCTGTATTTGGACCAGTAATTAAAAGAATACGTTTTGGATCACGTAAATGATAGTTATTCGCCACTACCTTCTTAGGATCAATCAAAGGATGTTTGGCACGTATAATTTCAATTTCCTTTTGTTCTGTTAGTTCAGCCGCAACACCATCATGAAGTTTACCCCATTGAGCTTTCGCAAAGATAGCATCTAAGATACCACATGTTTCAACATTGGATATTTCTTCATCCGCAATCGATGCTACACTTCTTGATAACATCGTTAAAATACGATGAATCTCTTCTTTTTCTTTCTCAACAAGTTCCATCTTACGATTATTTAAACCAACAAGTGATGCAGGTTCAATATATGATGCTTGTTTTGATGCACTATCACCGTGCAGTAAACCACCATACATATTTTTATCTGATGCCTTCACCAAAATGACTGCACGACCATTTCGCATCGTCACAATCGAGTCAACCACACTATCAGAATGACTTGCCACAAATCGATTTGCGGCGGCTGCGATTTCCCCATCGATGCGTGATAAACTACTACGGATCGACTTTAACTCTGGCGAAGCTTTATCCATTACTTCCCCATATTGATTTAAACAATTACCGATCTCTTTTGCGATTTTCTCATGCACGATTAACGTATCGTATAGATCACTTAAATGTTCATGAGCTAAAGCATTCATCGACTTAAAGTAATTTAACATTCCTTGAATGCCTTGTATCAAAAACATTTCATCAATTAATTC
>JABZLU010000246.1:0-1974 GCA_015256605.1 Solobacterium sp. | reverse complement strand
ATCATATCTGTGAAGGCTGTTTGACGTTGTTCAGCAGTCGTAATTTCTGGTGATACAAAACTATCAGAAACTGTTAACAAGCAAGCTGCGTTCTTTCCTAATACATTTGCGTTTGAGAATAGAGCGAAACTCTCCATTTCAACAGCTAGGCAATGTAGTTCGTTCATAACCTTTGGTAGGTAAGTAACATTCTTTTCGCGATAGAATACGTCAGATGAATGAATCAAACCTTCTGTAATCTTCATTCCAAGATTTGCTGCAGCTTTCTTAATCTTTTCGTTTAATTCTGCAGATGGCTTAATTGTATCGCTTGTATTTCCGCATTGTTCTCTTGCGAATGAAGAGTCGGAATAAGCAGCGTCTGCGAGAATTACATCAAATAATTTTAATTCTGGTTGGTATGCACCAGCAGAACCGATACGAATAATGTTTTCAACATCATATTCTGTAAATAATTCATAAGAATAGATACCAATTGATGGCATTCCCATTCCTGATGCCATAACGGATACTGGTTTGCCTTTCCAAGTTCCTGTGTATCCTTGAACGCCACGTACATTATTAACTAGTACTGGATTCTCCAAGAATGTTTCAGCGATGAACTTCGCACGAAGTGGATCACCTGGCATTAAGACTGTTTTTGCGAACTGGCCCTTTTCGGCACTGTTATGTGGTGTAGACATGATTAATCCTCAACTTTCTTGTCTCTATTATACATGATTTATAGCCAATCTGTATGCATGTATTGTTTATGATCAAGCGTATAAATGGTGAAGCCATCTTCGTTGATAATAGCATATGTTCTTGGGCGGTCTTCTTTTGGTAAAGAGATAGATCCAGGGTTTAAAAGTAAGATTCCATCTTTTTCATAAGCAGTTGGAATATGTGTGTGACCTGAAAGGAAACTATCCCCCACACTTAGGGTAGGTAGATTATTTGGACCATATACATGGCCGTGTGACATAAAGATTTGATGTACTCCATGGAAAAGGATATTGTAGTCAGCAGTGATTGGAAAGTTCAGTACCATCTGGTCTACTTCCGCATCACAGTTACCACGTACTGCAATAATATTATCTTTGAATGCATTCATGATTGTGATAACTTCTTTTGGTGCATAATCACTTGGTAAATTATTTCTTGGTCCATGATAAAGAACATCACCAAGGCAGAGAATTTTATCTGCATGATGGTATAAGAAGGCCTCTTCCATTGCTTGTGCACCTGAAAGAGCACCGTGAATATCGGATACTACTAAAAACGTTTGTGAATTCGTCATATTTCATTTACCTCTGCCACTAATATTAGCATATTTTGCGTGTTATAATGTTTACAAGAAGGTACAGTATATGAAAAATAAGTGCATTGTTGTTGGAGTGACAGCAGGGATTGCTGCATATAAAATTTGTCAGTTAGTTTCTTCATTGAAAAAACAAGGAAATGAAGTTCATGTCATTATGACAAAGGAAGCGGAGAAGTTTGTGACACCTTTGACTTTCCAAACACTCAGTAATCAAAAGGTTATTACAGATATGTTTACGGTGGATTATACGCCGGATGTACATCATATATCACTTGCGAAGAAGGCTGATTTATTTGTTGTGGCTCCTGCTACTGCAAATATCATTGCCAAGATTGCCCATGGTATAGCAGATGATATGTTAACAACTACATTTCTAGCAGCGACTTGTCCAAAACTGATTGTTCCTGCAATGAATACAAATATGCTAGATAATCCTATTACACAGGATAATATAGCGACATGCAAAAAATATGGCATGCATATTATGTGTAGTGGTGCAGGGTATCTAGCATGTGGGGATGTAGGTAAAGGACGTTTACCAGAGCCAGAAGAAATCGAAGATGCGATTGCGTCTCTTGTCGAGACAAACCGTTATCTTAATGGAAGACATGTTGTAATTACTGCAGGTGCTACCCAAGAAGAAATCGATCCTGTGCGTTATATCACAAATC
>JABZLU010000245.1:0-1981 GCA_015256605.1 Solobacterium sp. | reverse complement strand
CTTCATCTTCATCGACGATAGCATCTGGATTTTCAGCTCTGAACTTAGCAATCGCCGCAAGTCTCTTTTCTTCTTCTTCCTTAGCAGCAGCCTTTTGACGTTCAACATCCTTAGCCTTTGCTTGCTCTGCTAGTTTTTGCTTCATCACTTCAGCCTGAGCGAGTAATTCGTCATAATCCTTGCCCATATCTTCGAGTTCTTGACGTGTCTTAATATCAATCTTATGACCTGTTAATTTCACAGCTAAACGAGCATTCTTACCACGCTTACCAATCGCGAGAGATAATTGATCTTCGCTAACGATAACAAGCAAGCTATTATCATCCTGTCCTGGTAGAACAGAAATGATTTCTGCAGGTGCTAACGCATTCTTAACAAGTTCTGTTATATCATCACTCCATTGGAAGATATCAATCTTTTCACCATGTAGTTCATCGATAATCTTTTGAACACGTGATCCACGAGGACCAATACATGAACCAATTGGATCTACATCAGGATTGTGTGAGAGAACAGCCATCTTTGTTCTTTCGCCAGCTTCACGAGCAATCGATTTAATTTCAACTACTCCTTGGTAAATTTCAGGAACTTCCTTTTCAAATAAACGCTTAACAAGTGTCGCATCAGCACGTGATACTAATACCTGAGAACCTTTTGTTTCCTTTTGTACATCAGTAATTACAACGCGGATGCTTTGTCCTTCTATTAGTTTCTCGTGAGGAATTTCAGCTGACTTAGAAAGTAAAGCAACTGTCTTACCTAAACTAATTAATGTGAACTTATCCTTAACAGATTCAACAGTACCAATAACCATCTCATCTTTTTGGTCAATATATTCGTTATAAACCGCAACTTTTTCAGCTTCACGAATCTTTTGACGGAATACATTCTTAGCTAGTGAAGCTGCTGCACGTGACATTGAAGTGATTTCCTTCTTCTCACGAACTTGTCCGCCTAATTCAGCGTTAGAATCAATCTTCTTAGCATCTTCTAATGAGATTTCTAATTCATCATCTTCCACTTCTTCAACAACGTTGTAGTATTGGTAGATATCAATCGTCTTACTCTTCTTATTGATTTCTGCCTTTACTTCGATATCCTGTAATTCAGAATCCTTCTTAAATGCTTTCGCAACAGCTTCTGTTAATGCCTCTAATACGATATTTTCAGGCACGTTCTTGTCATCTTCCACACCGCGAATCGCATTTAGAAGTTGTGTGTATTTAATCTCCATGATTTCTCCTTATAATTTAATTGCTAATCTAGCAAAACGAATATTGTTCTTTTCAATCGTAGCTGTGCGCTTTACCGCTTTATCGCGATACTCTAATTCGATCGCATCAGCACTAACAGCACGAACATATCCAGTAATCTCTACCATATTCTTAAATGGTTCTTTCAGTTCTACATAGATATATTCATCTACTAACTGTTCAAACTCAGCATAATCTTTAATCTCTCGCTCTGCACCAGGGCTACAGACTTCTAAACTATACTCTTCTTTGATTGGATCATACTTGTCCAAGACTACACCAAGCTTTTCACTCACTTCTGCACAAATATCTAAGTCAATCGCATGTGCATCATTGTCAATTGCGACCTGTAATGTCTTTTCATTACCAAGCCAAACAATCTCGTAAAGTCGAACGTGGCATTCGTCAAATACTGGCTGAAATAATTCGGTCAATTTATCAATGTTTTCCATATGCCTCCAGACATAACACAAGGAGAGCTTCCGCTCTCCTTATTTCGCTTACAATATACCCCATTTTAAAGGGATTTTCAAGCATATTCCTCTATAGAATAAGATTATTCCTCATTTTTTGTAAACATCCGCGCACAGGAAACTGCCTTTTGCCAACGCTCGTATAAATGGCTCACAGTAGATACATCCATCGTCGGTGTAAAAATATGACTATTCCGTTCTCTCTTTAACTCTTCTAAGTCATGCCAATACCCAACCGCAAGCCCAGCTAGATAT
>JABZLU010000244.1:0-2005 GCA_015256605.1 Solobacterium sp. | reverse complement strand
ATATATGAACTTAGCGATGATTCTTGGTTTATTCCCAGGATTTATGGCGATGATTGCGGAATACTATATCTTAAAGGCACTTGGTTTAACAGAAGGTTCTGCAGTACGTCTAGCATTAATTATTGTTTATTCTGCTGGTACTGGTTTAGGTTTCCAAATTGCCAAGGGTTACTTTGATACGATTCCACGTTCTGTCGATGAAGCAGCGATTATGGATGGTGCGACACAGTGGCAAGTATTCACAAGAATTACAATGCCATTATCAAAGCCAATCATTATCTATACAGTCATGACTTCATTCATCGCTCCATGGGTAGACTTTATCTTTGCGAAAGTTATTGTTCGTGCAAACGCAGATCAATTTACAGTCGCAATCGGTTTATGGAATATGTTACAGAAGGAATATATTAACCAATGGTACACAAGCTTCGCAGCTGGTGCGGTTATTATCTCTCTTCCAATCGCAATCTTATTCGTATACATGCAGAAATTCTACGTTGAAGGAATGTCTGGTGCAGTTAAAGGATAACAAAACAAAAACGGTAGAACCTTTTGGTCCTGCCGTTTACTTTGTAAAATCGTAGTATGATAGATATGAATCAGGAGGACTCACATGAAAACATATATCTTTGACTTGTATGGAACACTCATTGATATTCATACGGAACAGCATAATCATAAAGTGTGGAAAGCACTATCAGACATGTATGCATGTTATGGTGCAATCTATACACCAGAACAGTTTAAACAAGCATATTTAAAGTTCAATAAAGAAGAGTGGAAACGAGTAGAAGAATTACATCCTGATACATATATAGATATTCAATTTAAAAATGTATTCAAACGTCTATTTGACGAAGCACCGATTCATACGGAAGTATTACCAATTCAAGATATAGAAACCTGGTTACTCTTTGTGGAAACGGAGTTTAGACGTTTAACGAGAGTGCGTTGTAAACCATATCGCAATACTCTCAAGACATTACAAACTCTAAAGCAACAAGGTCACCAAATTATCTTGTTATCCAATGCACAGCGCTCTTTTGCGCTGGCGGAGATGGCTATCTGTGATTTAATTCCATACTTTGATCATATGTATATCTCTGCTGATTATGGAATTCGTAAGCCGGAGAAAGCATTTATGCAAAAAGTATTAGATGACCATCAACTTGATGTTTGTGATTGTGTCATGATTGGTAATGAAATAGGTAGTGATATGCAAGTTGCGGCATCTTGTGGTGTAACTGGCATATTATTGAATACAGCACATCGCAAAGAAAAAGTAATTCAGAAAGAATTAGAAACATTACAACAAGAATATCCAAACTTTCAGTATCAAATCATTACTTCAGGGGATATTTTAGAAATTTTAGGAGAATAAGTTATGCCAACATGGTTAAAAGATGCAGTATTTTATGAGATTTATCCACAGTCATTCTACGATACAAATGGAGATGGTATCGGAGATTTAGAAGGTATTATTCAAAAGTTAGATTACATCAAGGAACTTGGTTGTAATGCGTTATGGATCAATCCAATGTATGACTCACCATTTATGGATGCAGGATACGATGTGAGGGATTATAAGAAGGTTGCGGCTCGTTATGGTACTAATGAAGATGCGTATCGTTTATTTGAGGAAGCACATAAGCGTGGTATCAAAGTATTGCTAGATTTAGTACCTGGTCATACGTCTGATGAACACGCTTGGTTTAACGCAAGTAAACAGCCTGAAGAAAATGAATACTCCAGTCGTTATGTATGGACAAATGGTGCCTTTGTAGGTGTCAAAGACCACCCATATATGGCAGGTATGTCAGATCGTAATGGAGCATATATGTTAAACTTCTTTGCGTCTCAACCGGCCCTCAACTACGGATGGTTAGATTGTACAGAGAGTTGGATGTCTGCGGTGGATAGTCCAGAAGCAATCGCTACCAAAGAAGCAATGAAAGATATTATGCGCTTTTGGTTGGATCATGGTGCAGATGGCTTCCGTGTAGAT
>JABZLU010000243.1:0-2008 GCA_015256605.1 Solobacterium sp. | reverse complement strand
GAAATATACTGACGGCTATTACACCGACCGTGAAGCGGCCGAATTTGCTGAATACCTACGCACACGTCCAGGGGCTCGTATGCTCTTCTCTGCCGCTAAAGATATAAGTAAGGAGGATTTAGAAAAAGCAGTCGAATATATAGAGCTTTTAAAGTTAAAAAACAAATAATACACAAGGGAGAGTGTTATATTGGTTGTAAATTTAATTTACTGCGACTTACCACATGCCAATGCTGTGTCAGAGGAATGTGAAGATGTAGATACTCATAAACATCTACATACACAAAAACCTCCCTCATGATCGCATGAGAGAGGAAATTAAACATGAATTAATGCATATTATTAATGATGATTTTTATGTCGATCATCACGTTAATTTAGTCGAGCGTATGGTTAGAATGTCTCAAATTGAAGATGTTGACCTTAACGGAATCGACTTTTATCACCATATTATTTAATACTGGGAGATACAAAATGAAAAAGGGATTAGTATTAGCAACAATATTTGCATTATGTTCAACTATGATGGTTAGTGCGAAGGAATTTAACGACGCACGTTGGCAATGGTTCTATTCAAATGCGAACTACACGGGGAAAGTCGATTTGAATACATTGTCATATGACCCATCAACAGATACTGCGACGGCATGGGCTGTATGGGTGCGGACCAACGGTCACCAAGACCTTATGTCTTATATCATATACTTCAAAGATAACTCTATGGATGTTGGTCAATATTATATTTACCAAGATGGTTCCGATGCTGCGATTGTTCAAGATGATTTCAATGGCCAAAACCACGTAGCCGCTCCAGGTAGTGGTGATGAAGCACTTATTGCTTCTGTAAAAGGATTAGTTGGCCGTGATACTAAACTAGCAGATTACAAGAAACAACAAGCCGATGAAGCACAGGCACGCGCTGAAGAAAAAGCTCAGCTAGAACAGGCACAACAGGAAGCTAGAATTGTTCAGCAAAAAGAAGCAGAAAGAAAAGCTAAACACGAGCGCAATCGTAGCATCATTAAAGGGATATTTGGAATATAAAAGTGTTTAATACAGGGAGGTTAGTATTATGGGATTTTTTAGCAGTGAACCGAAAGTTATCGAAAGCCCTACAAAGGACTTTATGGGTCAACACTTATACCACTTAGATGGTATTGGTGCTAATTTATTTGTGTATGATACATGTGTTGTTATCGATCGCACCCAAGGTGGTCTATTCAACTTGGGGAATCGTACCTACAAAATCATTCCAATAAAGAACATCTTAGCCATTCAAGTAAAATCAACTGGTGTTACTTCCGGATTTTTAGAATTTGCCACATACGGCCACGAAAACACATCGATGAAAGGTTTTGACAGGACCAACGATGAAAACAATATCAACTTTAACAGTGAAAACTCAGTTAATACTGCAAGGGAAATTGTTAAATACCTGGTTCCTAAGATTTGTTAGTAACTAATAAGCCTCCTACCCTACTACTGGGTAAGAGGCTTTGTAATAAAGGAGAAAAAATGGATACACGTACAATAGTTATTCCGGAGATACCTTCAGATCGTAAATACTGGTTCTTTAGAACAGAAGGTGGAGAATATTATCCAGACTTTAAAATTAATAACTTTATTGCATTAGGCTGGGATGATTTTTGCAATATAGATAATTTAAAGAATATGACTGCTTATGACGATATTGATACGCTAAAAAACAAATTCAAAGAACACTATCCTAATGAGCGTCGCTTTGGATTGGCAGTTAATCAGATTCTTACATTTATCAATACAATGGAAATAGGTGATATTGTATTAATTCCTTCAAAAAATAGTCGAGATTTGGCCATTGGTGAAATTACAAGCGACGCTTATATTTATACGGAAGATGCTGACGAATTAAACGATTCAGATGATTTTCTTGATGATGAAGATGTTGGATACAAAATCTGTAAATACAAAAAGCGTAGAGACATAAAATGGATTACAACTATAAAAAAGAATAAGCTGGACCCTCAAT
>JABZLU010000242.1:0-2011 GCA_015256605.1 Solobacterium sp. | reverse complement strand
GTCCTATTGGACGATTAGATAAAGATGTATCAGGGATTATGATATACGCAAAAAATCAACTCTCAGCCGCAAGATTAACAGCACAAAGGAAAGATGGAACACTTCAGAAGCACTACTACGCAATCGTTGAAGGACAACTAGAAGACAAAGATACACTATTATTTTCCTTGATGAAAGAAGATGGCGAAATGGCACAATCTTTCAATCAAGGTGGAAAACAATGTGTGACAGAATATGAAGTTATCAAAAGATATCAAACAGAGTGTCTAATCAGGGTACATTTACAAACGGGAAGAACACACCAGATACGTGCTGGTTTTGCGGGAATTGGTCATCCACTATGTGGGGATACACTGTATGGTGGTAGTACACAATGGATCAAGCGGCCAGCATTACACTGTGCGAATATTTCGTTTTTACAACCATTTACCAAAAAGAAGATTATTGTAGAATCACCATTACCAGAAGATATGAAAAGAAAGTAGTTAGACTACTTTCCCTTGTTTGTAATATTGAATCATCTCAGTTGTAAGTGAGGCATTATCTAAACTGTTAATATCTTCATCACGATTAGCCCATCGTGCTACACGCAACTCATTTTCATCCATCTGGATAGGAGAATCACCATGTGCTTTACACCAAAATCCGAATAGTAATGTGGATGAGAAGGACCATGGTTGTGATTTATAGTACTGAATATCAGTTATATCTAGACCGGTTTCTTCTTTTACTTCACGCTTTACGGTTTCTTCTATTGTTTCACCAATTTCACAGAAACCGGCAACGAGTGCATAACTTTGATAGTGACCATGAGCATACTTCGTTACAAGAATCTGACCTTTATCGTTGGTAATACCAACGATAACAGCAGGGGAAATCTTAGGATATACGATATTTGAGCAATGTGGACAACGCATTGCTCTTTCTTTTTGGTCAAAGACCATTGGATGACCACACTTACCACAATACTTATTATCTTGAATCCAACGATACAACTGCCAAGCTGTAATCGCCGCAAAACCTAACATCTGATTTTCAAAGCTACGCATCGCACGGAAGGATACTTTAATATGATTAAGACTTGTTAAGTCAGCGAGGAAGAATTTGATATCGTCGATAGAAAATAGATAATAACAACTACTTTCCTGGGAAATTTCATGATAGCGATAGAAATGATGTTCATCTTTCATTAAAACTTGGTCTTCCTCGAAAGAGAAGATAATATCATTATCAGCAGGCGTAACACCTGTTTGAAACGCATTCTTATAAACATGTGGGTAGATATCTTGTATCATCTTATGACCTCCTGGAAATAAGAAATGGTCCTTATCGGACCAACAATAATATTATAGAACAAAAAATTTTTAATTGTAAGACTATTAAATTTAAAAGCGGATGCTATAGTAAAGGTGCAAAGAGAAGTACCCTAGAAGAAAGGATAAGGAGGTACAAGCTCATGAAGGAAGTGTTACTCAATTACAGTTTGCGCTCCAACATTTAACATAGATCGTTAAATGAAATGTTTCTCAAGAAAAGTTGAGGACAGACCAATGGACAATTTAAAATAAAAATAGAATATAAATAATCATTTGTGAAAAGCAAATTATTCTGAAATTCGTATTTCAGTAGCGAAGTATCGCAAAAAATAATGCAGTAAATCTATAGCATCAAGAAAGGTCTCGCAAAAACAAACCGTTGGATTGAAACAGCAGGGTTTAATCGAGACCTTTTGTTATGTCTATGTGGCAATGTACGTTAAAGTTTATAATATTTATTTGCATTGCATTGTAATATGAATTATATAATAAAATATAAATGAAAGGAGTGAAATTAATGGCAAATAAAGAAAATATGACACTGCGAATCGATCATGATATTAAAGTACAGGCAACGAAGTTATTCAAATCTTTAGGGCTTGATATGAGTACTGCTACTGGAATTTTCTATCGACAACCATTACAACATCATGGACTACCATTTGATGTGAGAATCGAAGAGCCAAATATAGAGA
>JABZLU010000241.1:0-2015 GCA_015256605.1 Solobacterium sp. | reverse complement strand
AGCATCGGTAATCGTACTAGATCCAGATGTTTTAATTATTGATGAACCAACAAGCCAACTAGACCCACAAGGTACAGAGAGTGTTTTTGCAATAATAAGAAAATTAAAGGAGCAGAAAAAAACAATTATTTTAGTTGAACACAAAATTGATTTAATTGCAGAATTTACAGATCGTGTGGTTATTCTAAAAGATGGGGAAGTTCTTAAAGAAGGTGATACAAAATCTGTGTTAACTGATATATCACTTTTAGAACATGGAATTGCAATTCCTCAAATCGCTCAGCTGGCTATTCAATTGAAAGAAATTGGGTTGCCAATCAATTCAATAAGTGTTACTGAAGATGGTTTGCTCGACATTCTTAAGAATTTACTAGGTGAAAGGGGATAGGAGATGCAGAACATTAATTTGAAGGATGTAAGCTATTGCTATCCAAATGGTTTCTGCGCTGTTGATAATATCAATATTGAAATTGGAAAAGGAGAGAATGTTGTTATTGTTGGTCAAAATGGTGCCGGTAAGACTACAACGGTAAAAATGATGAATGGTTTATTAAAACCTTCATCTGGAAATGTGCTAGTTGGCAATAAAAACACTAAGGATTATACAACTGCACAGGTTTCTCGATATGTTGGGTATGTATTTCAGAATCCGGATGACCAGATTTTCCACTCAACAGTTGAATTAGAAGTACGATATGGTCCTGCAACAATGGGACTATCAAAAGAGATTGAAGATCAGAGAGTTGAAAGAGCGTTAAAAATGACTGGTCTTACAAAGCATCGAGATGAGAATCCATATAACTTACCACTGTCCATACGTAAATTTGTGACGATTGCTGCAATTATAGCAATGGATACGGATGTGATGATATTTGATGAACCTACAGCAGGACAAGATTTAGAAGGTACACAGCAATTAATTAAAGTAATCAATACCTTACATGAAGAGGGTAAGACATTGATTACTATTTCCCATGATATGGAATTTGCAGCTAATAATTTTGAAAAAATAATAGTAATGGCGAACAAAAAAGTGGTTAAGATTGGTAAGCCAGAAGATATATTCTATGATTTTACAACTTTAAATCAAGCAATGCTTAAGCAACCATATGTATGTAGAATGGTTTCAAAACTAGGCATAGACTCTAAAGCAATTAGTCTGAATGATGCATCACGAGCTATCTTAGAGAGATGGAAGAAAAATGCAAAATAGAAGATTTATTTTTGGGTTTGTTGCATTTGCATTATATTTTTTGACTGGAGCAGCATGTATTGTTGTTGGTAGTGGATTATCACATTTTGCTGATAAGTTTGGAACTGATATTAAAACAATTGTAATTTTGGGATCTTTATATTCACTGGGAAGAGTAAGTACAGTATATTTGACAGGAAAACTTGTAGAGAGGGTAGGACCACTTAAAGTTACTCTTATGGGAATATTTTTAATGGGGCTTTATTTAACGGGTATAGCCTATACACATTCATTTTATTTTGCACTAGTGTTCGCCTATATAGGTGGAGTTGGCATGGGTGCTCAAGATACTGTATGTCCCTTATTCTTAAGCGTTGCTTTTCCAGATAATTACGCAGGTTCATTAAGTGCTGGCCAAGGACTATTTGGTCTGGGAGGTTTTATCACACCATTTTTAACAGGTGTTATGTTAATGAATAAGCTACCATTCTATTTTGCATATTATGTGCTACTTATTTTTGCAGTCATTACATTCAGTTTTGTTATATATGAGAGAAAGAGAATTAATACAATATTCAATCAAAATAGAAATTTGGCATTGTCTGAAGAGACGCCAATTAAACCGTTATTTACAAAGAATAAAGCTATCGCTTTCACTGCTATTTTACTGGCTGCCGCAACATATAGCACTACTGTAAATACAGTAGGGCTTTATACAACTACATTTGCAGAATACCAAGGGTTTACAAGTGCGAATGCTGTGTTCTTGCTAACTATATATAATGTAGGTTCAGTTATAGGATCATTAATATTCATATTGATA
>JABZLU010000240.1:0-2040 GCA_015256605.1 Solobacterium sp. | reverse complement strand
GCCTATGATTGCACGAATCACGAAAATCGTATCGAAGAATTATCGTATCTTAACTTCTGACAAGAAATATTATGATGCGATTGTCATGCGTAAAGTGCGTCGCCAAGATGCGCCTGTTGCGGGAGATTTGGTAGAGTGTGAAGAGATCGATGGTCGCTATGTGATTCAAAAAATCATGCCACGAATCAATCGATTGATTCGACCGGCAGTAGCCAATGTTGACCAAGCACTCATTGTAATGAGCGTAAAAGATCCTGATTTTTCAACTGCGTTAATTGATCGTCTAAGTATTCTAATCATGCATGCAGGCGTTGAACCGGTATTGATTATTACAAAATGTGATTTAGGTTTTAGTCAAGAAGTAGAAGAGCAGATCCAAGCCTATGAAAAGGGTGCGATGAAAGTGATTCGTACTGCAAAGGGCAGTTTAGATTCTTCTATTGCAGGTCTTTTAACGAATAAGATTTCGGTATTAACCGGTCAAAGTGGAGCTGGCAAGAGTACATTGTTAAACCAATTAGAACCATCGTTCCACCTAGCAACCCAAGAGATTTCTAAGGCACTTGGAAGAGGTAAACATACAACAAGACATAATGAATTACACGAGGTTGCAGGGGGACTTGTAGCAGATACACCTGGTTTTAGTTCCCTGGATTTTTCGCATATTCAAGCTAGTGAATTAGCTGAATATGTACCAGACTTTGTACCATATCTACATGATTGCCGCTTCAATGATTGTGTTCATCAAAATGAACCAGGATGCAAGATTAAAGAAGCGGTAGAAGCAGGTAAAATATCTAAAGAACGCTATGAAAACTATCTAAGCGTTTTACAAATGATTCAAGAGAGAAGGGAGAAATACTTATGATTGTTGCACCATCCGTATTATCTTTAGATTACAGTCATATGACTGAACAATGTGAACTACTAAATTCTTCCAAGGCAGAGTGGATGCACTTTGATGTCATGGATGGACATTTTGTAAAGAACTTAACATTTGGACCAGATATTTTAAAGGGATTTGTAAAGCTATCACCATTATTCAAAGATGTTCACTTAATGGTTACAGATCCTAAGATGTTCGCCGATGTATTTATGAATGCTGGTGCAGATCAGATTACCTTCCACGTTGAAACAATCTACGACAAAGAAGAAATCAAGGCACTTGCGAAACATATCCACGAACAAGGAAAGAAAGTTGGACTTACACTAAAGCCACAGACACCAATTGAAGTGTTAAAACCATTCTTGCATGATTTTGACTTATTCCTAATTATGAGTGTAGAACCAGGTTTTGGTGGTCAGAAGTTTATGCCAGAGGCATTAGAACGTATTCGTACACTACGTACATGGTTAAACGAAGAGGGTCTTGATACACATATTGAAGTTGATGGTGGCATCAATGAAGAAACAGGTGCTTTATGTGCTGAAGCTGGAGCAGATGTACTTGTGGCTGGCTCTTATGTCTTTAAGAATGATATCCACGAAGTATGTGAGAAATTATGGAAACTTCAGTAGCTGTTATCTTAAAACGTTGTACAACAATTCCAGCTGCAGAAAACTATATTGGTGTAGATAAAGGGGCATTAACACTTGCTAGAAATGGTAAGAGAATGTTACTGGCGATTGGTGATTTTGATTCTGTGGAAGAAAGTGATTTATCTAGTATCAAGGACTATAGTGATACATTCATTCAACTAAATCCTATCAAGGATGATACTGATAGTGAGGCAGCAGTTATGTATGCCATCGAGAAGGGCTATCAAAAAATCCACCTCTATGGTGGACTTGGTGGAAGATTAGACCATGCGATGATTAATTTGCGTCTGGTATCACGTTTTCCTGAGACAGTATATCTCCATGATCAAAGTAACTTTATCTATTCACTAGCTGAAGGTGTTCATTCCATTGATAAGCGTGATTATACATATATCTCATTCTTTACAGAGGATGAGGCAACCATTAGCTTAGAAGGATTTAAATATCCTTTAGATAAACAACAACTTACCAACAAAGATACCTATACAACTTCTAATGAAA
>JABZLU010000023.1:0-9679 GCA_015256605.1 Solobacterium sp. | reverse complement strand
ACCGCATAGATAGAACCGCCCACTTCTAGATGGTTATATGCGTCTTCGAACATTTTATAGATAACTTTCTTTCCGGTTCGAATTGGAGGATTGGTGATAATAAAATGATATTGACCTTTCGTTTCTGCATATCCATCTGAAACAAGCGTAGTACATTCCACTTGGTTCAAACCACAGTTTAATTGTGCCAGTTCTACAGCACGTGGATTAATGTCTGCCATTGTGACTTCACTACTAGGAAATAATGATTTTGTAATGATGCCTAGCGTTCCATATCCACAACCCATATCCAAAATTCTTCCATGAAGCTCTTCTTTACTGATGGCTTTTAGCAAGACATAGCTTCCATAGTCCACACCAGTTTTCGAGAAAACGCCATTGTCAGTCGTAAAGATATATAAACGGTCTAAAAACCGGAAAGTATGTTCCTTCCGGTTCTCATCCAGATTTCGGTTATCGGTAAAATAATGTGCCATTAACCGTTCCTTTCTAATACCCGAAAAGCCGAACAATTGATTATTCGGCTTTTCATGTGTTTTCTGTTATTTTCTAGATTACTTGAATTCAACAGTTGCACCAGCATCTGTGAGCTTCTTCTTGAGTTCTTCAGCTTCTTCAGCAGCAACGTTTTCCTTGATTGTTGCAGGAGCTCCATCAACGAGCTTCTTAGCATCAACAAGTCCAAGACCTGTGATTTCACGAACAACCTTAATTACGCCTACCTTAGAGTCACCAGCGGCAGCTAATACAACATTAACTGTTGTAGGAGCAGCTGCAGCAGCTTCTGTTGGAGCAGCAGCTGCTACTGGAGCAGCAGCAGAAACGCCGTACTTCTCTTCAATAGCCTTTACGAGTTCATTTAGTTCAAGAATTGTAGCTTCATCAAGATATGCTAGGATATCTTCCTGTGTTAACTTTGCCATGGATTAATTTCTCCTCTTCTATTTCTTTCTTAGGCAGCTGCCTCAGCAGCTTCTTTTACTTCTTCAGCAACCGGAGCAACTCCGTTAGCTGGCTTTGCCTCAGCAACAGCATTCACAACACGTGCGAATGAAGATACTGGAGCGTTCAATACAGATAGCAACATGCTGAGCATGCCTTCTCTGTTTGGTAATGCAGAGAGTTCTTTTACTGTGTTGAGGTCAACAACCTTGCCTTCAACAATACCACCCTTAAGAACTAATGCCTCATGCTTCTTAGCAAACTTAGCCATTACACGAGCAGCACCAGTTTCATCTCCACCGAATGCCAATGCATTAGGACCTGTTAAGCAATCCTTAAGATCACCATATCCTGCATCTTCAGCAGCCTTACTAGCTAATGTGTTCTTATAAACCTTAAGTTCAACACCTTCAGCACGTAATGCTCTACGGAGTTCAGTAACCTCAGCAACTGAGAGGCCACGGTACTCGGCAACGATAGTGGATGAAGAGTTAGTGAATTTTTCCTTAATTTCGGAAACGACACCCTGCTTAGACTCTAATACAGTCTGATTCATACTTCACCTTCCTATTCTTTGTTATCGAATACACATTTAGAAAGAAAGCCCTCGCAGACAGCGAGAGCAAAAGTACATTAATATGAACTTTCATCTACCTCGGTAACCTTATTAAGCATACGCCGTTACTGTCTGTGGTATTTGATAACGATGATATGATACCATGCATTTTTATAATGTCAAGTTCCATTTGCATTATTGTATTCTCAGCCCGATTCCCCTATCAACACCGCAAAAATTTCAAGGTCTACACAAATGAAAATATACACCTTAAACTCCATGACGTTATATACTAAGGAGGATAGTTTCAAATGAATACAAGATTTCATTACAAGTATAGATTTTAGAAGGGAGCCTACCCATGAATCCGAGAGAATATTTAGAGATATTGCATATTGCAGAAAGGTTGAAAGATACCACACGTCACTGTACGACGAGTAAAAGACGCATCGAGAGTGTTGCCGAACATAGTTGGAGAATTTCCCTCATGGCCTTTCTTTTAAAGGATGAGTTCCCCAATGCAGATATTGATAAAGTAATCAGTATGTGCTTAATTCATGATTTAGGCGAATGTTTTACCGGCGATATCCCAACATTCCTCAAAACTGATCATGACCGTGATATTGAAAATTCATTATTATCGCAATGGGTTAACACTCTCCCCGAAAACATCTCAACACGAATGACAGAACTATATAACGAGATGAACCAACAAAAAACACTAGAATCCAAAATATATAAAGCCTTAGATAAACTAGAAGCAGTTATCCAGCATAACGAATCACCAATTGATACATGGTCAGAGAATGAATATGAACTCAACCAAACCTATGCATTTGATGTTGTACGATTCTCTTCATGGCTAACTTCGCTTAGAAAAGAGATACTATCTGATACACTACATAAAATTGATTCAGAAATCAAAGAATAGTCATCTTCTATTACATATTTTAGAGATCCTCAAAACACTTCAGATACAAATAAATCTAAAGTGTTTTTATTTCCTATCCAAAGAGGAAATATCTAATTACAGAACCTAAAATTGAGTTCTTAAAAATAGTGAAGGATGTGACACAACGCCACATCCTTTATCGTATAATTGCGGTTATACTTTCTTGATTATTTATTACCTTCTGCCAATTCTTCCTCTGTTAATGGTTTCTTTGTGACTGCTAAGATTGCCACGATAATCAGTGCACCAATTAACATATCTACTACATACCAAACTTGTCCTTCAATGACACCAGTAATCGCAACGATACCACCAAACGCTACAACGGAAGATACACCATGTACCATACCTAATGCACCGGCGATTGCTGTACCGATTGCACATGCAATCCAAGTATGCTTAAAGTCTTTACCTGCAAATGGCCAAGCACCTTCTGTGATACCACCTGAGGATAGCAAGAATGCAGAGATACCTACAGAGCGATCTGCCTTTGTATAATGCTTTCTTAAGATAAATGACGCAAGACCCATACCGAGTGGAGGAATTGCACAACACATACGGAATACACCGTTAGGTCCATAAATACCTTCAGCCATTAATGCAAGTGTAAATGCTGTGGCAGCCTTTGAACATGGACCGCCAAAGTCAGCTGCTGCTAATAGTCCAATTCCAAGTCCTAACAAGATTGCATTTGTTCCACTTAGGCCATTCATTACATCAACGATAACCTGTACAAACGCATTGATAGGTCCTGTTAAAACATAGATGTAGAAGATACCAACGACAAATGTCGTTAATAGAGGAATAAAGAATGTAGGCATCATTGGCTTCAAGGAGTCGATAACCTTCCAAGTCTTCATCCACTTAACGAAGTAACCTACGATGAAACCTAATAGTAATGCGCCAATAAATCCTGTGGATAATTGTTCTTTACCGATAGGATTATTTGCAACATAACCCATAATCAAACCTGGAGCTAATGCAGGTTTTCCAGCGATAGCGTAAGCGATATATCCGCAGATAACCGGAACCATCATGGAGAAACCTGCAATACCTAAGCTATACACGTTCTGCCAGAACTGGTTGCTTGGAATAATTGCACCATTCTCGATATGACCTGTAAATAAAGTAAATGAGAATAACATACCACCAGCGATAATAACTGGTAAGAAATATGAGATACCTGTATTAAATGCTTTAAATATACTACGTCCAGTTTCTTTCAACTTATTATTCATCTCACTCATTTGCCAAAGCCTCCGCTCTATCAATTAATTTCTTGATATCTTTGATTGCTTGTGTTGGATCAACTTCGATAACCTTACCCTCATCACGTTTTTCATCAAAGCGTTCATCACCTTCAATGCCAATTGCGATAGCTAGGATAACGACATCAGCCGCATCAACTTCATCTTGTTCCAACTCATTATTGATACCCATACCACCTTGTGTTTCAACCTTGCAGTCAATGCCTCTCTTCTTGCATTCCTGCTCGATTGCTTCTTGTGTCATGTACGTATGTGCGATACCTGCTGTACATGCACTTACTGCTACTAATTTCATACTTCCATCTCCTTTTCAATCGATTTCAAAAGTTCGTAAGACTCTTCAGGGCTCTTTGTATTTAAGAATTTCTCGCGGAAATCTTCATGCATTAAATTCTTACTAAGCTCTGCCAGAATCTTCAAATGTTGCGTAGATCCTTTATCAGCAGGTACACCAATCATCATCATGTGATCCACTCTGTCTTCTCCATCTTCATTTTTCCATGGACATCCATTCAAGAATTTCACATAGATAACAAATGCTTGATTGACTGCAGCTGAGATTGCATGTGGAATTGCAATACCATAACCAATATAGGTTGCGATTACGTTTTCACGGTCAATAACAGCCTTAGCATACTCATCGTTATTATTCACAAATTCATTTGGTAAATGTGCAATATCTTCAATTGCCTCATACTTGTCACGATAAACTTTATCCGTGAAAATCGTTAATTCTTTTGCAAACATTTTTGTCTCCTTTCGCCTGTATCTACATTGTCCATCTATTCAACAATTAAGAACAGTTCACTTTTTTCAATTTAGAAATGGAAATTCATTATACGGATTCTTCTTCAATCTTTAAGATAATTTCGTGTAACTTGTCAAAACTCTGTGTACGAATCAATTCCTTTGTATATTCATCAGAACTTACAATCTGACTGAGTACTTTATAGAATGCTGGCATGGTATCATCACCCTTCTCCTTCATGGATAGCAGGAAGATAATCTGCACCGTATCCTTATCCCATTGAATTGGTTTTTGTAAGATACCAATCTCCACAAAACTTTCTTTACCCATTGGGTGGATTGGATGTGGTATCGCAACCATGTTTCCAAATGCAGTTGCACCAACGCTTTCTCTTTCAAGCACAGCTTTCTCAAAATCATTTGAGATATCTACTTTCTTCTGTGCTTGCATACACAAGAAGTGGATTACTTCCTCTTTATCGTTATATGGTAAATCCCCAAAGAACATATCCTCACGGAAGTAGTTGAAGATTTGTAAGTCGCGTGTTTTTTGAATCATCGCATGAACATTTTCAATTGCGCTCTTGCCTAAGAAGGCATTAACTTCAATGACCGGTTGATTTAGTTTTTCTTCAATTGGCACAGTCGTCAGAATGTAATCAATACCCTCAAGATTCTGACTATGCAATGTATTTAAACTAGCTGTACCAACTACCTCTAGATTCTTGCCAAACTTCTCTTCAATCTGATAGCGCAAAAGTTCTGAACTTGCACGTCCACTTCCACAGACAATTAGCACTTTTTCTTTCGTCTGTTTCTCACGTTTCTTCTCTAGTGCAACGTTAAAGTGTAGTGCAATATATGCAATCTCATCTTTACAGATACATCTGTTATACATTTTCTTTAACACACCGCAGGCAACAGTAGCCATTGAGTACGCAAGCACAAAGTGCTCACGAATCTGATTTGCTAGTGGATTATAACTTGCAATGTGATTTTGTAATCTGACTTTAAACGGTATGACGTGTAGGGATAACAATGTCGCAAGTTCAAAATCATAACGCAAATCAATACGGAAAGTTTCATTGACCGCTTCCAACATTGCCAAAACAATCTCAAAAGTATCTTCATCCACAACCGAACTACTCTGTTGTCCATTATTCAAACGGATAATCTTCTTACTACTCAAATGCATTAGCACGTAATATACTTCACTATCCGGAAACTTTACATCAAATTCTTTTTCGATTTCTTGAATAATAGCCTTGGTCATCGCAAGGTCACTATCATTTTCCATCTGCTGTTCTGTCTCTTTACCAAGAGGAATCACTTTACCATCTAGGATACGCTGAATTGCGATATAGATATGGAAGGTTAAATTGTTGAGTGATAAATCAGATATCATAAAATTGTATTTAACAACTTTATCTGAAATAATTTTATGAATACTATCTAGCTGATTATTTTCCGGAAGTTGTTGCGTATAAAATGGTTCTTCCATTTGGATTCGAGTTAAACATAGACGATACTGCTGTTCACTGCCAATTGCACGCATACCTTGATATGCACGATAATCAATCTCAATACCAAAATCCGCAAGAATATTGCGGACAGTCTTCATATCATTCTTTAGTGTTGCACGACTGATAAACATCGCATCCGCAAGATCATCCATGCGCACACTTTCATCAGAAGTGAGTAAGGTTTCTATAATCTGGCGAATACGGTCTTGAGTTGTCAAAACTCTTTCTCGATTACTTTCGATAGACTGTAAGTAATCCTCTAACTTTTCTTTATCTTGGATCTCAATTGAAATACCCTTACGTTCTATCTTGATACTTGCCCCATTACAAACAAGCACATCATTGAGTGCTTCAATATCATTACGAATTGTTCTAGCAGTCACACCAAAAAGATCTGCAATTTCTCGAATCGATGTACTGCGATCATTTTCCTTCACTAATAAGAAAAGTAATCTATCCTGTCTATCCATGCTATAAACCCTCTATTCTAATTATACGTATTGTCCAAAAAAACTTCAGACAATATGTTTCCCATAAAAAGGTGAAATTCATTATCTCTTGCATGATATACTAAACATATGAAAATTACAGAAGGCTACATGCCATATTTAAACTATCAAACCTACTACCGTATTGTTGGTGATATTACCAAACCTGCTTTAGTTCTATTACATGGTGGTCCTGGTTCTACGCATAACTACTTCGAACTACTTGATTCACTTGCTAGCGACGACTATTGCCTTGTCATGTACGATCAACTAGGTTGCGGAAATTCCTTCGTTGAAGGTCACCCTGAATTATGGACACCTGAAACTTGGGTCAATGAGTTAATCGCATTACGCAAGCATCTCAACTTAACAAAGATTCACCTCTTAGGTCAATCTTGGGGTGGTATGCTTGCGCTAGACTATGTATTACATTACAACCCTACTGGTATTGAATCACTGATTCTATCTAGCACATTATCTTCCGCATCCCTTTGGGCAAGCGAACAACATCGCATGATTCGTTTTATGTCTGAAACTGATCAACGTGCGATAGAGATTGCGGAAAAAACAGGTAATTACGAAAGTGAAGATTATATCATCGCAAACACTCACTTCATGCATGCACATTGTGCAGGTGTATATGAGGTTGGTAAAGCACCCGATTGCTTAACACGTCCAAAGAAGACAGGGAAAGAGGCCTACCTCTATGGTTGGGGCCCAAATGAATATACACCAACCGGAAGTCTTGCAGGTTTTGAAGTTACAAATGAATTAAAGCATATTAATATTCCTACTCTTATTATATCTGGAACAAATGACTTATGCACTCCACTCGTTGCTAAGACAATGTATGACAATATCAAACATGCAACATGGCACTTATTCCCTAACTGCCGTCATATGATCTTCGCTGAAGCAACCACGCAATACATCCAATTACTACAATCATGGATAAAACAAACTGAAAGTGTATCCCAATAACGAGGATACACTTTTTAAAATTCCTATTGTAAAAGCTTGCGGTCATCAATTGGTAATGATATCAATTTTGCATTATTTGGAAGGCTTCCATATTCACTCGCCCCTAAATCACGAACAACAATTCCATTATTTTTATAAGTAAGAAGTTGTTTTATGATTGTTTCATTTGTACTTTGATTTAGTTCTGCATAGACAAGACCTTTGTTACCTTCTAACAAAGATAACATACCAGTACCCTCAGGGTCACTTGTTGAATTTTGTGATGGGTTTGTTGTTTGAAATATCCGATTGAAAGCCATACATTTTTTTGTTGATGATTCATACCAGAAAATCATATTCATCGCAATATGCTCTCTATCATAATACCTTGTCACAAGTAATTGTGGAACTTCAGAATCGAGGTACACAACACTATATTGTGTAGCACTTTCCTTTACATCACCCATACCAAAATCATATGCATCAATGTTATCTAACAATTCATTGTATGCATGGAGTGCTTCTGTCACCTCTGGAGAAACTGTTTCCTTTGGTTCAGGAGTTTCTTTCTTTTGTTCTGTAACGGATGTAGATGTTGTTTGTGTACTACGGTTGCTTGATACTGTGCATGCAGTAAGTAAAAGTGTACCTATACATGCTAAGATTCTACACATTTTTGTCATGAGTATTCCCCCCCCATGTGTAAAACTATGTAATCGCTCCATCAGTTATCTACAATCGTTCAATTTACTATTTCTCCACAATTAGTAAATCCGCAAAATCAGTTTTCCAACCTATATTTTTTGATAGAGGAATTGTAATACTCTTTTGTAGAGTCAATGTATCCGCATCAAATTCTAAGATTTTTCCTAATTCTGTTGTTTCAGAGTTTGGTGTTACGATCGCTGCCGCTTTTTTTCCTAGATAACGAATTCCATGTAACTTATATTCTGTATTTGAAAATAGTTTCGCAAAATCAGTTCCAGATAAATCCTTATCCGATACTAGTTCAAGGTCAGTTGTGTATTCCAATAGATGATTATCTTCTGTCACGACACGGATAGAATCTCCATACGTATATGCAGTAATGATTCTCTTTGTATCTAGGGAAACAGTGTTTGCCTCTAACGTATCTGGGTCCATACTTGTTAAACTGGACATCTCTGGAATTTCCTTTTCATCCATAAATCGACTATGATAAGGATTTTCAACTGTGATGATTTTGCCATTTACGTATAAGAGCTCTTCAAATTCAACGGAAATATGATACCAATAATCCACAAATTGAACTTCATTTGTCTCTTCGTCTAGGTAATACAATTCATATCGATCTTGAACCATGTCATACCCGACAAAGTAGAGCTTTGTGCCAATTTCAACCGCATGATAAATCACCGCATAAATTACTGGCGATGTAACCAACTTATGATTTGGATTTGTGTATTGGATAGTATTACGTATTTCACCTGTTGATCCATCATCGATCGTAATGACTTCAATTCTTCCGTTCATTCCATTGAGTGCAAGATTTACAGTATATATATTTGAATCAAATACACCCTTGGACATAGAGAATATTGAATATCCAGATGAAGATTCAAAAAGTAAAGATTTATTTCCACCAAAAGAATATACACGGAAGGTATTCCCCTCTTGGAATAATCTACCTGCTGTGTGTACTTTATCGCTGAATTCTAGTTGTTCTTGGTCACTACTTACAAAAATAATCTTTGTCTGCGGATTCATCTTTCCATTTTGATGAATGGAGTAGAAACTTACTACATAGTCATATTTCGTTAAATCTTCGCCTGGCTTCTTATTCTGATGATTCCAAGTATATATTCCCAGGGAAATAACAATTATTCCGATAAGTGATAGAATTAGAATTCTGCTCTTGTTCATATTGTGAATCAATGAATATTCCTCCTTAATGAATTTACTCAATCACTTCTATCTCATGTGGATAGTGATTTAACACCTCACAACCATCCTTTGTTATCAAAACCAAGTCTTCAATACGACAACCTAAAATACTTGGATGATAGATTCCCGGTTCAATCGAGAAAGTATTTCCTTCTACCGTTAAATCTGTAAATGCTTGTGATACATCTCCATATTCATGTGTTTCTGTACCAATAAAGTGTCCAAGTCTATGTGTAAAATCTTCTCCAAAGCCACCTTCTGTGATGATGTTTCGAGCAACTGCATCGATATCGCAAAGTCTTACCCCAGGTTTACAATAG
>JABZLU010000239.1:0-2043 GCA_015256605.1 Solobacterium sp. | reverse complement strand
GCTTAACTGTACTGCATTTAGTTTAATTGTGATTCCACGTTCTCTTTCTAGATCCATTTCATCTAGAAGCTGAGCTTTCATATCACGTTCTTTTACCGTTTCTGTCATTTCAAGAATACGGTCTGCCAATGTCGATTTACCATGGTCGATATGGGCAATAATACAAAAATTTCGTATATGCTTTTGGTCCATTTACTCAAATACCTTCCCTATCATATTTCTACCAGCACCATTGGCATAAGCATCTGCTGTCATTCTGCTCTTGCCTTCTGGCTGTAGTTCATAAACTTCGATAATACCGCCAATACTTGCAACATCCATCGCGTGATTCTTAAAACCTAAGATTTCTCCAGGTTTTGATTGATGGTCTTCTTTTCTCATTCTAACTTTGCAGAACTTCATGCGCTTTCCATCAACCACACCATATGGCATTGGCCAATCAATTAAACCACGAATGTGGTTATACAGAGTTTGTACATCCTCTTGTGCAAACTGTGCTTTCTCTTCTTCCTTTGTAATATTTAATCCAAGGATTACTTTACTATCATCCTGTGGTTCTCCCACTAATTTTCCTGCAATGTAATCTTCTAAATTATCCTTTACTAATTGCTTACTTAATACTAGTAAACGCTGATTTAATTCTGCCATCGTTTCATCTTTACCAAGTGGTGTTGTAACTCTAGCATAGATATCTCCAGCATCCATAGCTTTTGTCATTTGGATAAGACTTACACCAGTTTCTGTTTCACCACCCATGACTGCGTGATGGATTGGTGCACCTCCACGATACTTTGGTAAAAGTGATGGATGTACATTAATACAACCAAGACGTGGATATTCTAGTATACGTACTGGTACGAATTGTCCATACGCACAAGTTAAGATTAACTCAGGTTCATATCGTAACACATCGTCCACATGTTCCTTCAAGATATCAGGTTGGATTACTGGAATCTGGTATTGATCAGCTAAGGCATGTGTTGGTGTTATTTGGATGGTATGTTTTCTTCCAACCGGTTTATCTGGTTGGGAAACAACGGCTACGACGTTATACCCTTCATCAATTAGGGTCTGCAATATACCGCCAGCAAATTCTGTTGTACCAAAAAATATAATTCTTGTCTGTTTCATCTCTCATACCTCCACCGTGATATTATACCCTACTTTTTTGGGGTTTTCATTGCATTTTACACTTCACTTTGATATAATCCTAATGCTAATAAGTGGACAGGAGGTGTACTCATGGCAAATATCAAGTCACAGAAGAAGCGCGCACTAACTAATCTGAAAAGACAGAATGCGAAGGCTGGACAGAAGAGCGAACTAAAGACAGCAATCAAGAAGGTTCTTTTAGCTGTAGAAGCTAAGGACGTTGAAGCTGCTACTGCTGCTTACAACACAGCAAATAAGTGCTTAGACAAGGCAGTTGTATCTCATATCAAGAATAACAACTATGCTGCTCGTCAGAAGTCAAGACTCGCTAAGGCTGTCAATTCCATTCAGAAATAAAAAACGTGGCTCTAAGAACCGCGTTTTTATTTTGCCTCTAACCAATACTTCTTTTGTTGTAATAATTCTTTACGATAGTCATCGTTATGAGGATACTTTGCTAAAACACCACTAATAAAGGCAATCTGGCGATCACAATAGGAAAGATATTCTTTCCCCTTTTTTTGTTGGAGATAAACTCCACAGAGGATCTCATCATCACGATATGAATCATGATAATCTGTGGTAAAACTAATTGCGATATAATCAAAATCACGCTCTGTAATTAACTCTTCTTGTTCAATCGTATAGTGATGATCACTAATCCATTTACGTAATAGCTCTGGTTTACGATTGACTTCAACAATCAGTTGTTTACATGTACGTAAACGTTTTTCCCCTGCAGCTTCTAAGATATCTTTTGCGGTATAGTAGCCCATACCTGCAATCACTACAACATCGACGTCTTGTGGTACATGGTCAAAGCCATTGGATAAGATTGTTTCAATTTGACCATCAAGGTTTTCCGCTTGGATATTGCGTTTCGCAATTTCT
>JABZLU010000238.1:0-2049 GCA_015256605.1 Solobacterium sp. | reverse complement strand
CTATCTACACTCCAGATATGGTTGTTGCTATGCGCCAACTCGTGTCAAAGGCCCACATCGTAAAACCAAATTATACTGAGGCTTGCTTCTTATTAGATATTCCATTCTCGACAGACCCTATTAGCGAGGATGAATTGCGCGAACGGTGCAAACAATTGCATCACATGGGGCCTGAAATGGTTATCATGACCAGTGTTCCATCGGAAACGCATGCGGTCATTGCCGTCTATAATGGTCCTACAGACCTTTTAAAAACATACTCTATTCCTCTAGTACCTGTAAAAGCTACAGGCACAGGAGATATTTTTACTGCTGTATTATCAGGTGCAGTAATGAGAGGATATTCACCTTATGATGCGGCAGAACTGGCAATGAATTTTACTACCAAAGCGATTCAAGCTACGTTAGATACAGTAAAGTCAATGAAACATGGTGTTGCATTTGAGCTCATCTTGCCAGAATTAACTCAACTATAAGCTAAAAATAAAGGGGAACTTATGGATTTACTTTATGTTGTATTACGAACATTGCTCATATGTACCATTGGTTTGCTCATTGCATTCCAAGGACGTCGCATGGGCATATCGATTTTTAATCTGACGGGACGGTTAAATAGACTACAATTTATTATATGCTTTATCACTTTGATGATTTTATTCCACATCGTTCACTATATCGATGAAATACTCTTAGATTTTGTCGTATCCTTACCGGCATATTGGTTGACTAGAGTCATTGTCTGGCTCTTATTAGCAACCCTCTTCCCATTATCTTGCGTTTTATTTGGTCGTCGTATTCACGACATCGGCTTCAATGCATGGGCAGGAATTCTTTGGTCGGTAATTATGATCTTCATTAATACTTACTCAGCTGTCTCTCCATTCAATTACATGCTAGAGCTTTTTATATGGCTCATCGGCTTCCTATTCTGGGTATTACCAGGACAACCTGAGCCTAACCAATACGGTAATCCTCCATTTATGCCTGTAAATCAGCCAACATATGAATCCGTACAAACTCCTGTATCAAGCAAAAAACAAGAAAACCGCAAGCCAGCTCGAAAACGTCGTAAAAAACGATAACCAAAATTAATAACTTGTAATCAAAAAAACGTATCTCTCATTGATATGTACCCATTTTATTGGATATCCAGTAAAGGTGGGACATATCACATAGAGATACGTTTTTATATTTTATATTTCTTACAACATTAATTCATTAGTAACATCAACTCAATCAATGTACACCCGATATAGGCAATAATAAACTTAACCTTTTGTTTACGCGCTCTATCATCATCTGCAATTTTAAGACGATTTGCAAGGAATCGTTTATCTCGAATTTGCAACAAGAGGTGTTTAATTCGCTCCTGGCTTTCATTTGCTGTATCCTCATCACAATCAGATGTCAATGTAGCTTGTTGCATGAAGATACGACGATGTAGTTTACGCATTTGGATTTTGATATTGTTATGTACAAACGCACTTTGCCACTGTTTGCGAGAATCAAAATACATATACAGATATCGCGGAATATTCATAACTAAGAAGGAAATGATAAAAATCCCTAAGGAAATCAAAAAGTACGTAGAAAATGAGAATTCCAGTGTTTCCGTCGGCAAGTAATGATGCAAGATAACAAATGTAATCCATACACCAATCGGCAACAAAAGAACAGCCGCAATATCAATCGATCGAAGCCAGCTAGTGCGAGTTGGTACATCCGGTACTGTAAAAGTATCTACAGGATCATGGAACGCATAGTAATCTAACTGCAACACAGATTGACTGGTACGCGGGTTTCCCAACAAAACAGGTCCATTGCTACCAATATGGCGCTCAGGCATAGGTATGAATTTCTTCACTTGCGTATTAGGTAATAAGTCAAACTGAATAATCCCTTTCTTCTCAAAGCGTACAGTAGATCCTTTTTCTCCCAATGCAATAGGGTTAAAGAATATACCAAAGAGACTGAGACACCAGTTCCCCAACAAGTGTAAAATGGAGTTCAAAATAAACCCACCTGTATCTATATTATTTGTATCAAGAC
>JABZLU010000237.1:0-2061 GCA_015256605.1 Solobacterium sp. | reverse complement strand
TATCTGCTGTCATATGACAGCTACCACCTGTATGGAGCTGGATTACTTTTACTCCTAGATTAGAAATTGTCTTTGCGTCCACATCAGAATCGACATCTGCTTCCATCACACCTACACGGTAATCCTTCTTCAACTCCTCTATCATTCTGACAAGTGTTGTTGTCTTACCTGCACCTGGCGAAGCCATCAAATTGATTAGATATACACGATGTTCTTTCAATGTATTACGTACTTTTTGGGCTTCCAAGGTATTATCTGCACTCAATCGTTCTTTTGTTTCAAAAATCTCGTACATGTTTACTCCTTGTTGTTTATTTTTATTTATTTTAATATTTAATTAGTTTTTTCACAATATAACACAGCACTACAAAATCCCATAAAAGTATAAAAAAGAACGTCATTAACTGACATTCTTTTCTTGTATGCATGGTTTGACAAAACTAACTAAAAAGATATCGATGAATTTCACCGATATCTAGTTATTATTCAATTCCTGTAACTGTATAGTCTTCTGCTTCTACAGCTTTACGTAACTCTTCATTTGATACTTCTTTATTAAGTGTTACGACAGCCTGCTTAGTAACATGTGATACTTCAGCAGATGTTACACCATCAATCTTTTCTAGTGCATTCTTGACAGCCTTCTCACAATGACCACACATCATACCTTCAATCATAATCTTCTTTTCCATTTGTTTTTCCTCTTTTCTTTCTATATGTTTTTCTCTTTGAATATGTTTTTCTTCCATATCTTCATCAATCTTAAATAGATTTAATCTTAAAGCATTCATGCATACTGTAACACTTGATAGAGCCATCGCAGCTGCGCCAAACATTGGATTCATTGATAAGCCAAATAAACCAGCTGCTAATGGAATACAAATCAAGTTATAGAAGAATGCCCAGAATAGATTCTCTTTAACATTACGTAATGTTGCACGACTGAGTCTGACTGCTCTTACGACATCTGTTAATGTTGAGTTAGACAATACAATATCTGCGGAATCAATTGCGACATCTGTACCTGCACCGATTGCGATACCGATATCAGCTTTTGTAAGTGCTGGCGCATCATTGATGCCATCACCAACCATCGCAACTTTTCCTTGTTTTTGAAGTTCAGAGATGACTGCTTCTTTTCCATCTGGTTTTACACCAGCCACAACACGATCAACACCAGCAACCTTCGCAATCGCATTCGCAGTACGCTCATTATCACCCGTTAACATAACTACCTGCATACCCAGCTTCTTTAGCTTTGTAATTGCGTTGTAAGAATCTTCCTTGATTGTATCTGCAGCGGTAATCATACCTATCAGTTTTCCATCTTGCGCAAAGAATAGTGGTGTTTTACCGTTATTTGCATACTCATCTGCTTTTGCTTGAATATCAGATGGGATATCTGTGATTGTACGAATATAACTCATCGAACCTGCTTGTATCAAATGATTATTGAGTGTCGCTTCGATACCACTACCGACGACATTCTTAAACTGTTCTGTTGGTAATACTTGAATATTTTCTTGTTGGGCTTTTTCAACGATTGCTTTCGCAAATGGATGTTCTGATTTCTGCTCTACAGAATATGCAATCTGAAGTAAATCATTTTCACTCATATCTCCAATAGGATAGATATCTTTTACTGTTGGTTGTCCTGTTGTAATGGTTCCTGTCTTATCTAATGCAATGATATTCATCTTACCCATTTCTTCCAATGCTTCAGAAGTCTTAAATAAGATACCATGTTGGAAGCCCAAACCATTTCCAACCATAATCGCCACTGGTGTTGCAAGTCCTAATGCACATGGACAAGAGATAACTAGTACAGAGATTGCACGTTCTAATGCATATACAAAGCTAGCCCCTGCAAGTAACCAACCAATCATCACGATGATGGAGATGACAATGACTGCAGGCACAAATACTGCTGAGATTTGATCAGCTATCTTTGCAATTGGAGCCTTTGTGGCAGCCGCATCACTAACCATCTGAATAATTTTAGAAAGCGTAGTATCTTTCCCAACATGTGTAGCCTTCGCCTGTAAATATCCAGAAATATTT
>JABZLU010000236.1:0-2069 GCA_015256605.1 Solobacterium sp. | reverse complement strand
TTCCGTAACTTTGCGATAGGTGCGTAGGTATTTGTGAAGGATTGAAAATATGCGATATAGTCGCCCTTAGGAATTTCTTGGTGATTATAAATCAGTTCTTCTCTGCTTAAACGTTTCCCTTCATAGGAAATCGCAAAATCTCCAGAACCACCTTCTCCGCAGAAGATACAACCTCCAACAGCGACCTTACCATCACGATTTGGACAAGTCATACCTGTTTCAAGCGCCACTTTATAAAGTTTCCGTCCGAAGGTATCTTTGAGATATTGCGGAAGTGAATAATACAGTTGTTTCATATCTCTATTTTATGATGAAATGCATAAGAAAAGAAGATACATCACATATCTTCTCTTACAAATCGAATTTTCATGCCACCCTTAACAAGTTTTAAGATAGATAAGTCCTTCGGTGATACATGACCAATAATATTCACGCGATTATCTGCTGGAAGTGGGCTACGAACAATCTGTACTTCTCCTGCATAACGCAGGTAAGCATCGTTATCCATGGTGATTGCGCCAATTTCACGTGTCGTTGTGTTGTTTTGTGCGATGTGTTCATCTGCCTTCTTTAATAAGCGTGCTTCTTCTACACGAATAATCCAAGAAGGACTATCGATACGACAAGTTACTTCCTTATCATAGAAATGTTCCACATGTTTTAAAGTGACTGGGATATCAATTACCCCTGTATCGCAATACGATTGAATGCGCTGTATCTCATATGCACTGATTCCAGGATCTCCTACAAATACTTGATCTACATGATACTTTAACGTTAGCTCCATAAACGCTGCGTATGGAGAAATATGGCGATGATGTTCTAGGGTTGGTAAACCCTCAAAGATAGGCCCACGTTTTAATACATCCCCTGGGATGAAGGCAATCACGTGGATACCTGCAGACTGTAATGACTGTGTAATCTTTAAGAAGTACTCTTCATCTAGTCCGGTTTCACAACGTGGATAATAGTTATGCATGGCAAGGATTTCTTTTCCTTCACGCACCAAGTCTTCTACTTCATCCACACGAATGGTGGATGCGTTTAGCACAATTGGCATATCTTTAGCTAACGCTAGCATCTCCGCATGGTCAAAACCATAATCCAAACGCAATGCATATACATCTAGTAACTTTGCGATTTCTCGTACAGAGGAGACCTGAAATAACTCTAATGATTTTGTAGATACATCCGCTACAATACGGAAACCCTCTTCATTTAACCAAGCACACATTGCATGCATGTCTTTTGTGTATGTATCACTAAACTCTTCTGCGATGTGTAATGACACAAATACAAGTGGATGATTTTTCCCTACACCTTGCAAGTATGACTTTTGCTTTTCAAATGTGCTTAAAAATACAGAATATCCTAATGAATTTGCCATGTTATTTCTCCATGATTGCTTCACGGACATGACCACAAGCTTTTTCTAAGCGAATCAATGCATCTTCGTAAGAACAATTTGCCAGAATCATCGTGATAGCGACTTTACATGAACCTTTTGCTGTATCTATCGTAGCACGTGCTACAGAACGTTCAACTCCTGTAGCTTCCATAACAATATTTTCTGCGCGATTGCGTAGTTTCTCATTTGTCTGCATCACGTCAACCATAAGATTTTGATAAGCCTTTCCAAGACCTACCATCGTTGCAGTAGAAATCATATTAAGAATCATCTTCTCAGCAGTACCGGACTTCAAACGTGTAGAACCAGTTAATACCTCTGCCCCCACAGGAACATCCACTGCAATTTGGGCAACTTCGCCAATCTTGGAATGATATGTATTTGAGATTGCGGCAGTATGACAACCTAACTCTTGTGCATAAGAAAGTCCACCAAGCACATATGGAGTACGTCCACTTGCTGCTAAACCAATTACGATATCCCTTTCATTTAAGCCGATTTGAATTAAATCTTGTTTGCCAAGCTCTGCGGAATCTTCAGATCCTTCACGAGCTTTAATAAAAGCACCTTCACCACCCGCAATCAGACCAACAACCAAATCAGCAGATACACCAAATGTTGGTGGACATTCTGCCGCATCAAGCACCCCTAATCTTCCACT
>JABZLU010000235.1:0-2083 GCA_015256605.1 Solobacterium sp. | reverse complement strand
GGGATATATTTTACTAGAGGGTCTGCAGCGAGAACTCTTTCGTTTGAAGTGATTGTCTCAGTCGCTGTCATAGATACGTTTAATTCGTTGACACCTGCAGCACCCCAGATGCCTTTATCATTTAATGCGTCTGGCATGCAGGTGTAACGCATTGGGTTATTTGGAAGTGGAATTTCTACGTGAGATAAAACGGATTTATACACTTTTGGTTGATCACTCGGATGAACTACGATAAATTTCTTGGCAGTAAAATCGCCAGCGCCGGAATCTTCGTTACGAGCCACTAATGTGGAGCCGTCATAACTAGCTTTCTTACCGACGAGTAATGTTGTACATGGCATATTGTTAATCTCCAATCTATTGTTGTGTTAATCATAACACTTCAATGTGGTATTCATAAAAAATTTTACTTCTAATTTATGGATAGATACTATATGATAACCATACGAAAAGTAAGAGGTATATAGATGTCATTAGCGGTTTTAGCATATTTAGCAGTTATCAATATCATCACATTTGGTTTATATGGTTTAGATAAATATCGTGCGATGAACAATATGTGGAGAATTCCAGAGAAGACATTGTTAGGGGCTACCGCAATTGGGGGAGCTTATGGCGCATATTTAGGAATGCGTATTTTTCATCATAAAACAAAGCATTTGAAGTTTCAGATTGGGGTTCCAATTATGATGTTGGTATGGATTTATTTTGTGACAAAAGGATTTCCTGAAATACGTTAAGGGAGGTTTATGATAAAGGCAATTTTATTAGATATTGATGGTACATTAACAAATGATCAGAAGGAAATAACTCCTGAAACTAAAAGAGTATTAATGAAAGCGCAAGAGCAGGGAATTCGCCTAGTCATTGCAAGTGGTCGTCCTGCAAAGGGAATTGAACAGTATGGCAAGATGTTAGAAATGGATAAGCATCACGGATTATTTCTCTGTTTTAATGGCGCAAAGGTAATTGATTGTCAAACAGGGGAAGTCCTAGTGAATACAACGATGGAGCAGGAGCTCGTAACGAAGACACTGCAACATTTGAAACAATTTGATGTACATCCAATTATTGTAGAAAATGAATATATGGTAGTTGAGGATGTATATGACTGCATGGTTACTGATAAAGGACGTACATTTAATGGATTTCAGTATGAAGCACGTATGAACAATTATTTACTCAAAGAGGTTAGTGATCTTGCGAGTTATGTAGACTTTCCACTCAATAAGATTTTGGTGGTTGGAGAGCCTGCGTATTTACGTGAAAATTATAAGGCTATCTCTGCACCGTTTGAAGGAAAGCTTTCTATGATGTTTAGTTCGAACTTCTTCTATGAGATGACATCTCAAGGAATTGATAAAGGTGCAGCGCTGCAGAGTGCATTATCAAAGCTTGGAATTGAAGCCAAAGACTGTATCGCATTTGGAGATGCCGGTAATGATATTACAATGTTGCAGTTTGCAGGTATTGGTGTTGCGATGGCAAATGCACAAGAGGAAGTAAAAGCAATTGCTGATGAAATTACAGATGATAATAATCATGATGGTATCGCAAAAGCACTGTTAAAATATATCCCATCTTTACAATAAAAGAAGCTAGTATGCATGCATACTAGCTTTCATTTTTTTATAAATCTTTGCACTCGTGAATTCTACGCTTTACACCATTCAAAACAACATATCCTTTTTCTGGTGCCTCACGATGAACAATGTTTTTACCATTGATATCATCTGTGTGATTTGGCTCCATGATACTTGGAACATGACGTGGTACTGTACGTACTGGTATATCTAGTGGTGACTTTGGTGGAATATAGTCATTGTTGAAAGTTTTTCTCTGTTGGTTATTTGCCTGTTGTAACTTATTGGAAAACCCAATTAAGAGGGCAGATGTAACAACCATCAGAAGAATTAAAGGGAAGAAACTATCTGACATAATAGTTACTCTTTAATACTTTCTGTAATTCCTTTTGCAAGACCAGCAAGACTTTGAATTTCTGAAGGGATGATAATCTTAGTTGCTTTACCATCTGCAGCAGCAGCGAAAGCTTCTAAACTCTTTAAGCGAATAACTGTATCAT
>JABZLU010000234.1:0-2088 GCA_015256605.1 Solobacterium sp. | reverse complement strand
TTCCATAAGACATATACTGTTAAGTACTTAGGGAATGTCGTTGATGGAGAACAGGTAAAGTTACTGAACTTACCAATGGATGAATTAAAAGCAGCTGCGATTGCACAGATGAAGGATGGTTATCCAGTATGGTTTGGTTGTGATTGTGGTAAGGATGCTGACCGTGATACAGGTCTTTGGGATAATGCACAGTATGACTATGCCAATACATTGGATATGCAGCTAGATATGACAAAGGCTGAGATGCTAGACTATAAGGAATCTGCAATGAATCATGCGATGGTATTAACGGGTGTTAACCTTGTGGATGAAAAGCCAACCCGTTGGAAGATTGAAAACTCATGGGGTGAAAAGATTGGTAACAAAGGTTATTTCATTGCTTCCGATTCGTGGTTTGATGAATATACATATGTTGTTGCAGTGCATAAGAAGTACTTATCTGAAGCTTCTCAAAAGGCATTACTAGAAGAACCAAAGGAACTCTTACCATGGGATCCATTTGGAACATTAGCTGACTAATTCTATTGGAATGATTATTGACCAGAAGAAATTCTTCTGGTTTTTTCTTTCTGATGCATTCACATGCGATTCATAGTGTATAATAAAAATAATGAATTTTATTTGATTTGGAGGATGTATGAAGACATATATTGGAATTGACTTAGGTGGTACAAATGTACGTGTTGCGAAAGTAACTGAATTTGGTGAAGTACTATCTCAAGTAAAGGGACCATCATACGGTATGGAAGGACCAACAAAGGTTATGTCTAACCTCAAGGAAATGGTAAGAGAGATTCCAGGATGGAAAGATTGTTCTGCAATTGGTGTTGGTGTACCAGGCCCGGTTGATAAGAAGTCTGGAAGTATGGTATTAAGCACAAACTTAAAGGGATTTACGGGTTATCCATTTGCGGATGAGTTGTCCAAGGAATTTGGTATGCCAGCATTTGTGGATAATGACGCAAACGTTGCAGGACTTGCGGAAGCCTTGGTTGGTGCTGGTAAAGATAAGAGTGTTGTATACTATGTAACGATTTCTACTGGTATTGGTGGAGCCTTAATCGTTGATGGAAAGACAGTATCTGGTAAACATGGTTTTGGCGGTGAAATTGCGAACATTATCATTGACCGTGACCGTGAAAAGTTTAATAACTTAAATGCTGGTGCAGTAGAAAATGAGGCAAGTGGTACTCATATCACACGCAAGGCAAAAGAAGTGATTAAGGATAAAGAAATCCTGCATGCAGGTAGTGTATTTGATTTAGCTGATGCAGGAGATGAAAGAGCGATTAAGATTGTTGATGAAGCCACAAGAGATTTAGGTCAAATGTTTGCGACTATTGCATGTGTATGTGATCCAGATATCTTTGTTATCGGTGGTGGTATGACAAAATCTGCAGATAAGTTCTTGCCAGCAGTGATTGAGAATTATAAATCAATGTCACATACAGCTTTGCATAACACACCATTTGTGATTGCAACGCTAGATGAACCTGGCATTATCGGAGCAGCGATGTTACCGATGAGTGAGGGTATTTAATAGAGGAGTTTTATGTTTCATATTTCTGATTGTAAGAAATATACGCGCTGTCCCCGCTTATTTCTAAACGAAATGCAAGCGGAAAAGAGAAAGTTTCAGCCATTTGTAAGATTGGATGAAGAGGTTAGTGAGCTGGCTTGTGTGAAGCTAGGTGTAACTAACCATTTTCTTGGTAAACAGGGTGATGACGCAAGCTTAGCCATGAATGCTTTACAGGAGTATGACTGGCTTGTTAAAGCACGCTTTGAATATGAACAGTTACGTATTAAAGCACCATTCTTACATCGTAATCAAGATGGATGGGATCTGTATTTTCTATTTGTTGGTTTATTTCCACATGCGGATGATATGCAGTTCTATTGTGATACGGTATGGGTATTAGAGGGATTAAATATTAAAATCAAAGATATTTATATGATCCATCTCAATAAAAACTACCGTAGAGGAAAAGAATTAGATCCACATGAATTATTTATCGTCAGTACATCTTTCTATAATGATAAAAATAATCCAACAGTAGATATCAAAGAAGCCATCTATGATAACAT
>JABZLU010000233.1:0-2092 GCA_015256605.1 Solobacterium sp. | reverse complement strand
AGTCTGTACTCAAGGAAGCGTATAAGTTACAAGGGATTGATGCGACAACCTATTCCTATAGCTCTATGTTGGATTACATTGCGAATAATAAAACGGCAGATATTACACCGGAAAGAGCACTTGTTTTAGCAGGTGATTATCATGCGGATAAAGTGAAGGCGGAAGTATATACGTTCTATGACAAACGCCAAAGAGATTTATATGCATTGGATTTTGATGATTTGATTCTATGGACTGTTCGCATGTTTGCGAAATTCCCAGAAATTTTAGAGAAGTGGCAAAGACATTTCAACTATATCCTCGTCGATGAGTTTCAGGATATTGATAAGAAGCAGTATGAGTTAATTAACCAATTAACAGGTCCAAATAATAACCTACTTGTAGTGGGTGATCCAGATCAGACAATCTATACATGGCGTGGTGCGGATGTGAATATCATCATGAACTTTGCTAAGGATTATCCACAAGCCAAGACAATCATTCTAAATGAAAACTATCGTTCTGTTGAGGCAATCCTAAACGGTGCAAACTCTGTCATTAAAAATAATAAATATCGTGTAGATAAAGAACTATTTACAAATCGTCATAGCGATGAAAAGATTACTCATTATTCTGCAGCAAGTGATGAATATCAAGCAGCGTGGATTGCAGGTAAGATTTCAAGTTTACACCGTGAAGGCAAGAGTTATCATGACATTGCGATTTTATATCGTTCCAATTACTTGTCTCGTTCCTTAGAAAAAGCACTACTAGATGAAAGGATTCCATATATCATCTATGGTGGTACACGATTCTATGAACGTCAGGAAGTTAAAGATGCACTATGTTACTTACGTATGGTAACGACAGCAGATGATCTTGCGCTACAACGTATTCTCAATCGTCCAAAACGTGGAATTGGAAATAAGACGATGGATTTGATTGTGGAAACTGCACGAGCAAGAAATACTTCTATGTACGAAGTATTAAAAGATAGTTCTCTATTTAGTGGCAAGATGCTAACGACAATGGAGAACTTTGTGAAGATGGTTGAATCCTGGCGTAAGCGTGCAAATAGTGGTGAGGTGGAAATCTTCAAACTATTTGAAAAAATTATTGAAGAAAGTGGTTATCGTGCGATGCTAGAAGAAGCCAAGGAACAAGATCGTATTGAAAACTTAAAAGAATTGATTGATGATGTAAAAGAATTCTCTGAGACCTATCCTGAAAGTACACTTGATGAATACTTACAGCTAGTATCTCTCTATGGTGACCGTGAAGAGACACTGGCAAGTGATTTTGTACAGTTAATGACAGTCCATGCGGCCAAGGGTTTGGAATTTGATACGGTATTTATCTCCGATATGAATGAGGGAATCTTCCCAAATGAGCGTGCGGTGAATGAAAGCCATCGTGGTGTGGAAGAAGAAAGACGTCTAGCGTATGTTGCCTTTACAAGAGCTAGAAATAAACTCTATCTAACCGAAGCTGGTGGATTCTCTATGATTTTACAGCGTGTACGATCAACTTCACGCTTTATCGAAGAAATCGATGCGGAATACATTGAGCATCTAGGTTCAAGTATGCATGCAGGTAATACGCAAAAAGAAGTACGTTTATCAGAAAGATTGTTCGATAATAGTCCTTCATCCTTTACACAACAGATGTCAAAGGCAAAACCTTCGGGATTAAAGAAGGGTGATAAAGTCATTCACGCAAAGTTTGGTGAAGGCTTAGTCATCAGTATCAAAAATGAGATTGCGGAAATCGCATTCCCATATCCATTTGGTGTGAAGAAGGTTGCGGCAGGACATCCGAGTATCAAGAAGAAGACAGATTTAAGGAGTTAACATGAGCGAAGATAAATTAGAACTTATGCGACAGATGGTCGCACAGTTAAATCAAGCAGCTGATGCCTATTATGATGGTAAGGCAGAACAGATGACTGACTATGAGTGGGATGCCTTATTTGATCGTCTGAAAAAATTAGAAGAAGAAACAGGGGTTGTATTAGAAGACTCGCCAACAATGAAAGTCTCTAGCGATCATACCACAGGTCAAAAGGAAGCTCACGAATTCCTGGCCTTATCGCTTGCAAAAACAAAGAAGCCAG
>JABZLU010000232.1:0-2092 GCA_015256605.1 Solobacterium sp. | reverse complement strand
GTCTCATAACGATACGGATAATACATCAAAAGATCATCAGTCGTAAAAAGGCCTAATCGATGTAATACTTCCAGACGTTTTGAAGTTAATTTTAGTCTTTTATCACTTAAATCCATGTGTTTATTATACCATTGAACTTATAAAATACTTTTATTTACATCGCAGCTTTAAGCTTATTTAATATTTCTTCTTTTGTTTGTTTAAAGTCATCATGCCCACGTAAATAATATTCAAAATCTAATTCTTCTAAAAAGTGAATAAAGGATGTTAAACGTGCCGGATCATACTGACTATTATTATCATAATAATCTTCATATTCCGCATCAGCCGCAATCACAATTTTCTCTTCTTTTACGTAATATAAAACAGCATCTCTTGTATGTGGTGTGTCAATTTGAATACCTTTTACGTGAATATCACCTAAATCAATTTCTATTTCACTATCAAATGTAATATCTGATTCGCATACTTGAATCTTTGCGATATCCGAATATTGTTTATGCATACAGTCGTAACAAAATTGAATATCTTCCCCAGTCTTTAAACGATCCTGCATCGCCTCTTCTGTCCATTTCCAATTCTTTACTTTCTTTAAATATTCATTGGTCTTCACAGAAGCAATCATTGGTACATCACAAGCAACCATACCAAAGGTATGGTCCCAATGCCAATGAGTAATCGCTAAAAGCTTCGGTGCCTTTAGACCTAATTCATTAACTTCTGATAAAAATTTATGGTAGTTTTCAGGACTATTACCAGCATCAATCTGTAAGTTGAACTTAGAGCCATGAATCAGATAGACATACGGTTGATCTGTTTCTGGATTATTCTCCATGTAATAAATATGATTTGTAAATTTCTTCATAGTTACCTCTCTGTATTTTGTATACCTGCAAAAGCAATCATCGTACCGATACAAGATAAAATAGCGCCGACTAATAATGCATGTGAGATACCACTAAAGTCAATCAACCATCCACCGATAATTGAAGAAAATACTGCACCACCAGCTTGCATTAAGTTAAACATCATCTGTGCTTTAACAGTATCTTTTTCATCAATGACAGTATTTGCATATTGTACAGATGCAGGAATATATAGTGCAAAAGATACAACCTGTAAGGCAAATCCAAATGTTAAAGTGATTAACGATGGAGCAATCCAAACAACAATTGCCTTCACACTGAACATAATTATTGAAAACAAGAGTATTGAAGAAACCTTATAACGATGATTAATTTCTTTAAAGCCTATCATACCCGGCAATTCCATAAGTGCCATAAAGGCAATCAGATATCCCATCTCGCGATGATTACCGCCAACATTACGCACAATTGAAATCGTAAAATTTGTAATAAAAGCATGTGCATAATAGATAAATAACATCGCGATAGATAAAATCATAAACTTAGGATTATCTTTAAAAAAGACAAGTAATGAACTTGATTCCTTTTGAGTAGCAAAATTCGTTGTCCTTTGCGAAGTATGAATACGATGACGTGTGATATACATGCATAATATGATAATTAGTAGCGTGATGATAAATAGTGCAGTCGGAATCGACTTCATACCAATTCTTTCAATCATGACTCCCATCGCTGCAGAAAGAATCGCAAAACATAGAGATCCACCTGCACGACATAAGCCAAAATTGATCCTTGATTTTGAAGTATCCATTAAAAACTGTATAGACGTCAAAAACGCAATCACTGCATTTGCTAGCGTAATCATTACGACATATATCAATGTCAAAAGAACTGAACGAATACCAATAAAAAATAACCCAATAGAACATACAAAAATGATTGCAATCGACACGAAAAATATAGACATCGCATTAATTTTTTTCGAACGATCTGCTAATTCCGCAAAAAATGGCTGTAAGATTAATGCACATATATTTGCAGAAGCCAAGATATAACCTGCTTCAGAATTAGAATATCCACATGATAAAAGATAGGTTACCGAAAAACCAACAACCATGCAGTATGTCATCCAAAATAATGATTGTAATGAAAAGTATTCAATGTTTAATTGCTTTGTATTATTCATATATTCCTATATTCTTATATTCCTAACGTAACTATCATAC
>JABZLU010000231.1:0-2093 GCA_015256605.1 Solobacterium sp. | reverse complement strand
CATTGGCACCCTCTAGATGCATCTTTAACATGAATACCTTGGCTCGCTGTCCACCAGATAATTCTCTCAATGAATGCTCCATCTCATCAGAAGTAAACTTCATTGATCCTAAATACTGCCGTATGCGTGTAATATTCTCTTTATCCCCTACAGTAATTAAGAAATCAATTGGTGATTCATACGCATCTAGGATTTCGTCATAATTTTGTGGCATATAGCCAATATGAATATCTTCTCTTCCGACTAAAGATTCATGGATCTTATGTAATAATGTTGTTTTCCCACAACCATTATCACCAATGATACATACCTTTTGATTCCCAAATACTTGTAATTCAATATTATTGGCTAATAGTTTAGATTCATCTTTTGTTATTAGGCTATCTAAATGATAATCCAAAATCTGTTTGTCACTCGCAAATGGTTGCACTTCAAAATGAAAGAATATTGCATCTTCACGTAGTGGAATCTCTGTCATATTCTCTCGTTCTCTTTCAAAACGCTTTCCCATCGCTTTGACACTTCTCATCTTCTTCTTGAGATTTGCGGCAGTCTGCGGTGCTTGGCGCGATACAACACGCAATTCATGTTGAACGCGTTCATAAACCTGTTGGTATTTTTCCATGCGTAACTTGTCTTGACGACGCTCGCTTTGTGCATCCATCATCTGCTTATCAAATTGTTTATCACGCAGTTCTTTATATGCATCATAGCCAATATTCATAATTGTATGACGGGCTTGCGTTTTTCTTTTAACGAGTTCTAAATGAACAATACAATTTGCAGTATTCGATAATAATGTTTCATCATGTGCGATATAGATAATTGGAATCTTAGAATCTTTGATAAACTTCTCTAACCATGCAAGCGTACTAATATCTAAGTCATTGGATGGCTCATCTAAAAGTAAGATACTTGGTTGTTCTAGAAGTATTGCGGCGAGTTGATACTTAATCTTTTCTCCTCCAGAAAGTGAAGACATCGTCTGCATTTGATAATACATTTCTACATCACATCCTAAACTATGTGCAATTTCATGTAGTTGTGATGGCGTTGCTAGCGAAAATGCTTCGCTTTCGCAGAAGTATTCATATACAGTCTTCTGCGCATGCTTGCGTTCAAGTTCTTGAGCTAAATAGCCTATTCTTTCACTCTTCGAGCGTATCTCTCCTTGTACTTCACAATAACTTTCTACAAGTTGTGGATCTACGATACATTTGAGTAATGTTGATTTTCCATTTCCTTCTTCGCCAATAATAGCAACTTTTTCTGTTGGTTTAACTGTAAGCGTAAAGTCATCAATAATCTTACGTAGATCATATCGATGGCATATTGTTAAATTATGAATTTCTATCATTTGGTTCCTCCTACAAAAAATCTGCTCTTTTCATGCGAAAAAAGCAGACAAAAATTCTCCGTATAGAGGTTTCAATCCGTTTCCACGCATGAAAAGATGTTTATAAATATTCTCTTTTCATATGTTTAAAATCGGATTAAAGGCGCATGTTCTTCTCAATCACCACACATCAAATGATGTGACCTTTCTAGTAAGTTATATCATAAAACTTAAAGAACACAAATAATTTATAAAATGAATAATCCAAATAATACTCCTAGAAGGTATCCAACAATGACATCTCGTGGATAATGCACTCCCCCTACCACACGAATATATCCTTCTAGTGCAGCTAGCACTAATAGTATGCACGCAAGTAATGGAGAAATTGTAAAACACATCATCGCAATGATAGCAGCCGAAAATACATGGCGACTTGGCATTGCGTTATGTTGTGTTTCTTTTTCTAGGATTTGATCAATTGGATATTCCTCGTATGGACGAGGGCGTGCCAAAACTTTACGTAACAAAGTTATTGCGACAATTGAAAGTAGCGGTATTAAAATTGTCGGTAATAACTTTTCACTTTGTTTTACAAATAGATATACCAATAGTAATGGATATACAACGTAATATATATTTGTCACAATTTTATTACACAGACGTAATTGATTTCGCTTTTCGTCTGTCTGATAGTTTTTTGCAAGTTCTTCATAGAACCTTAGATAATTTGTTTTCATACAGTAACATCATACAA